>DATLFZ010000089.1:0-3474 GCA_035540795.1 Beijerinckiaceae bacterium
CTTCGCTAGGGCGCTAGCCGAACCGAGGGAGCGCCCGTGCCACATTGGGATTTCTGGATCGACCGGGGCGGCACCTTCACGGACGTGATCGGGCGCGATCCGGAGGGGCGGCTGCACGCCCGAAAGCTCCTGTCCGAGAACCCGGAGGCCTATGCGGACGCGGCGGTCCAGGGCATCCGCGACCTCCTCGGCCTCGCCCGGGGCGCGGCGATCCCGCCGGGCGCGGTCGGCGAGGTGCGCATGGGCACCACCGTCGCCACCAACGCGCTCCTCGAGCGCAAGGGCGAGCGCACCCTCCTGGTGATCACCAGGGGCTTTCGGGACGCGCTCAGGATCGGCTACCAGGCCCGGCCGGACATCTTCGCCAAGAAGATCGTCAAGCCGGAGCAGCTCTACACGGGCGTCGTCGAGGTCGACGAGCGCGTGCTCGCGGACGGCACGGTGGAGCGGGTGCCGGACCTCGCCGCCGTGCGGGCCGAACTCGAACGGGCCAAGGCGGAGGGTTTTTTCGCCGTCGCCGTCGTCTTCATGCACGCCTACCGCTTCCCCGAGCACGAGCGGCAGGTTGCGGCCCTCGCCCGCGAGCTCGGCTTCCCGCAGGTCTCGGCCTCGCACGAGGTGAGCCCGCTGGTGAAGCTCGTCGGGCGCGGCGACACGACGGTCGTCGACGCCTATCTCTCGCCGGTCCTGCGCCGCTACGTCGAGCGTGTCGCGGGCGAGCTCGCCGCGGGCGCCGGGACGCCCGCCCCGGAGCAGGGCGCCCCCCGCCTCATGTTCATGATGTCCTCCGGCGGCCTCACCGCCGCCGACCTTTTCCAGGGCAAGGACGCGATCCTGTCCGGCCCCGCCGGCGGCGTCGTCGGCATGGCCGAGACCGGCCGCTCCGCGGGCTTTTCGCGGGTCATCGGCTTCGACATGGGCGGCACCTCGACGGACGTGACCCATTTCGACGGGGCGTACGAGCGCGCCTTCGAGACCGAGGTCGCCGGCGTGCGCATGCGCGCGCCGATGATGCTGATCCACACCGTCGCCGCCGGCGGCGGCTCGGTCCTCCACTACGACGGCGCCCGGTTCCGGGTCGGGCCCGATTCCGCCGGCGCCAATCCGGGCCCGGCCTGCTATCGGCGCGGCGGGCCGCTGGCGGTCACCGACGCCAACGTGATGGTCGGCAAGCTGATGCCGGAGTTCTTCCCGGCGATCTTCGGTCCGGACCAGGACCAGCCGATCGATGCCGACGTCGTGCGGGAGCGGTTCGAGGCCCTCGCCGCCGAGATCGGCGACGGGCGCGGCGCCGCCGAGGTCGCCGACGGGCTGTTGCGGATCGCCGTCGCCAACATGGCCGAGGCGATCAAGAAGATTTCGGTCCAGCGCGGCTACGACGTCACCGGCTACGCGCTCAACTGCTTCGGCGGCGCCGGCGGGCAGCACGCCTGCCTCGTCGCCGACGCCCTCGGGATGACCCGGGTCCTGATCCATCCGCTCTCGGGCCTGCTCTCCGCCTACGGGATGGGCCTCGCCGACGTGCGCGCCACCCGCCAGAGCGCCCTCGAAATGCCGCTCGAGGCCTCCCACGCGGCGATCCGGGAGATCGGCGACCGGCTCGGCGAGACCTGCATCGAGGAGCTCGCCGGCCAGGGCGTTCCCCTCGCCGACATCGACGTGCACGTGCGCGCCCATCTGCGCTACGCCGGCACCGACACCGCCCTGGAGGTGCCCGCCTACGGCATGCGCGGGCGAGTCGCCGGCGACGGCCGCCTCGCCGACATGAAGGGCGCCTTCGAGGACGCCCACAAGCGCCGCTTCGGCTTCGTCGACCAGAGCAAGGACATCGTCGTCGAGGCGGTCTCGGTCGAGGCGGTCGGCGG
Organism: Beijerinckiaceae bacterium; assembly: GCA_035540795.1. Taxonomy (GTDB): domain Bacteria; phylum Pseudomonadota; class Alphaproteobacteria; order Rhizobiales; family Beijerinckiaceae; genus JAJKJG01. The sequence continues at coordinate 1,866 of DATLFZ010000089.1, forward strand.
CGGCGCCCGGTTCGAGGAGGGCGAGCGCCCGGCAGCGGCGACGGGCGAGCCCCGCGCCACCAAGCGGACCCGCTTCTTCAGCGACGGCGCCTGGCGCGACGCGCAGGTCTACCTGCGCGCCGACATCGCGCCGGGCCACCGCATCCCGGGACCCGCCATCGTAGTCGAGCCGAACCAGACCATCGTCGTCGAGGAGGGGTGGGCGGCGACGCTCACGGGAAAGGACCACCTCGTCCTCGAACGGGTGAAGCCGCTGCCCGCCCGCACCGCCATCGGCACCGCCGCGGACCCGGTGATGCTCGAGATCTTCAACAACCTCTTCATGTCGATCGCCGAGCAGATGGGGGTGACGCTCCAGAACACCGCCTACTCGGTCAACATCAAGGAGCGCCTCGACTTCTCCTGCGCGGTGTTCGACCACGAGGGCAACCTCGTCGCCAACGCGCCCCACATGCCGGTCCATCTCGGTTCGATGGACAAGTCGGTCGAGACCGTCATTCGCCAGAACCCGGACATCAGGCCTGGCGACGTGTTCGTCCTCAACGCGCCCTACAACGGCGGCACGCACCTGCCCGATATCACCGTCTGCACGCCCGTCTTCGACGATTCCGAGAAGGAGATCCTCTTTTGGGTCGCGAGCCGCGGCCACCACGCGGACGTGGGCGGGGTGGCGCCCGGCTCCATGTCGCCGCGGGCCACCCACATCGAGGAGGAGGGGGTCTACATCGACAATTTCCGGCTCGTCGACCGCGGCCGCTTCCGCGAGGCGGAGCTCTACGACCTCCTGCGCGGCGCCCGCTATCCGGCCCGCAACCCGGTCCAGAACGTCAACGACCTCAAGGCGCAGATCGCGGCGAACGAGAAGGGCGTGGCGGAGCTGCGCAAGATGGTCGCCCATTTCGGGCTGCCCGTCGTGCGCGCCTATATGGGCCACGTCCAGGACAACGCCGCCGAGAGCGTGCGCCGGGTGCTGGAGCGCCTGACCGATTCCGCCTTCGAATACGAGATGGACCAGGGCTGCTTCATCCGGGTGAGGATCACCGTCGACAAGGAGAAGCGCGAGGCGACCGTCGACTTCACCGGCACCTCGCCGCAGCGCGACGACAACTTCAACGCCCCGGCCCCCGTGACCCGGGCCGCGGTGCTCTACGTATTCCGGGTGATGGTCGATGCCGACATCCCGATGAACGCGGGCTGCCTGCGGCCGATCCGCATCGTCGTGCCGGAGGGCTCCATGCTGTCGCCGCGCTACCCGGCGGCGGTGGTGGCCGGCAACGTGGAGGTCAGCCAGGCGGTCACCAACTGCCTGTTCGGCGCGCTCGGCGCGCTGGCCGCCTCGCAAGGCACGATGAACAACCTGACCTTCGGCAACGACGTCTACCAGTACTACGAGACGATCTGCTCCGGTTCGCCGGCGGGGCCGGGCTTCGACGGCGCCGACGGCGTCCACGTCCACATGACCAATTCGCGCCTCACCGACCCGGAGATCCTGGAGACCCGCTTTCCCGTGGTGCTGGAGGATTTCCACGTCCGCACCGGCTCGGGCGGGAAGGGGCGGTGGAAGGCCGGCGACGGCACCAGCCGCACGATCCGTTTTCGCGAGCGCATG
>DATLFZ010000090.1:0-3514 GCA_035540795.1 Beijerinckiaceae bacterium
CCGGCCCGCCCCGACCGACTTTTCACAGGCACGAAGGCGGCAGCCCCGTGGGCGCAGCGCCGGAGCGACACGATGAACTGGATCTCCGAGGTCGTCCGACCCAGGATCAAGACGCTGTTCAAGCGCGAGGCCCCCGAAAACCTCTGGATCAAGTGCCCGGAGACCGGGCAGATGGTGTTCCACAAGGAGGTCGAGGCGAACCAGTGGGTCATCCCCGGTTCGAACCACCATCTGCGCATCGGCGCCGCCGAGCGGCTCAAGCTCACCTTCGACGGCGGCCGCTTCGACGACCTGCCCCTGCCCGAGGTCCCGGCCGACCCCCTGCGCTTCCGCGACGAGAAGCGCTACACCGACCGCCTCAAGGACGCCCGCGCCAAGACCGGCCTGCAGGACGCCATCCGCATCGCCTGCGGCGAGATCGACGGCCTGCCCACGACCGTCGCCGTGCAGGACTTCTCGTTCATGGGCGGCTCCCTGGGGATGGCCGCCGGCGAGGCCTTCGTGAAGGGCGCGGAATCCGCCCTCGACCGCCGTACGCCCTACGTCCTGTTCGCGGCCTCCGGCGGCGCCCGCATGCAGGAGGGCATCCTGTCGCTCATGCAGATGCCGCGCACGACGGTGGCCGTGCGCCGGCTGCGCCGGGCGCAGCTGCCCTACCTCGTGGTGCTGACCGACCCGACGACCGGCGGCGTCACCGCCTCCTACGCCATGCTGGGCGACGTCCACATCGCCGAGCCCGGCGCCCTCGTCGGCTTCGCCGGGCCGCGGGTGATCGAGCAGACGATCCGCGAGAAGCTGCCCGACGGCTTCCAGCGTGCCGAGTACCTGAAGGAACACGGCATGGTCGACCTCGTCGTGCACCGGCACGACGTCAAGGCGACCCTCGCCCGCCTCGCCCGCATTCTGGTCAAGGCGCCGCGTCCGGAACGGGTCGCGGGCAACGGCGCCGATCCGGCGGAGGCGGCGGCCTGACGTGGATTCCTCGGACGCGCTGATCGCGCGCTTCCTCGCCCTCCACCCGAAGACGATCGACCTCTCCCTCGGGCGCATCGAGCGGCTGCTCGCCCGGCTGGACAACCCGGAGCGGACGCTGCCGCCGGTGATCCACGTCGCCGGCACCAACGGCAAGGGCTCCACCATCGCGTTCATGCGCGCGATGCTCGAGAGCGCCGGCCGGGCCGTCCACGTCTACACCTCGCCGCATCTCGTGCGCTTCCACGAGCGCATCCGCCTCGGACGGGTCGGCGGCGGTCGCTTCGTCGACGAGGAGCGCCTCGTCGAGGCCCTGCGCCGCTGCGAGGAGGCGAACGGCGGCGAGCCGATCACCGTCTTTGAGATCACGACCGCCGCGGCGCTCCTGCTCTTCGCCGAGACCCCGGCACACGTGGTCCTGCTCGAGGTCGGGCTCGGCGGCCGCCTCGACGCCACCAATGTGATCGACCGGCCGGCCGCCGCCGTCGTCACCTCCATCGGCCGCGACCACGCCGACTACCTCGGCGAAACGCTCGGGGAGATCGCCGTCGAGAAGGCTGGCATCTTCAAGGAGGGGTGTCCCGCGGTGATCGCGCCGCAGGACTACGCCGAGGCGGACGCGGTTCTCTGCAACCAGGCCGACCGCAAGGGCGCCCGGCCGGTGGTCGTCGGCGGCCAGGATTTCACCGTCCATGAGGAGCGCGGACGGCTCGTCTACCAGGACGAGGAGGGGCTGCTCGATTTGCCGCGGCCGCGGCTCTTCGGCCGCCACCAGATCGTGAACGCCGGGACGGCCATCGCGGCGCTGCGCGCCGCCGGCTTCGTCCTGGACGTGGCGCAGATCGAGGCCGGCCTCGGCGGGGCCGAGTGGCCGGCCCGCCTGCAGCGCCTCACCCGCGGCCGCCTCCCGGGCCTCCTGCCCGACGGGTCGGAGCTGTGGCTCGACGGCGGCCACAACCCGGACGGGGGACGGGCGCTGGCCTCCGCCCTCGCCGACCTCGAGGAGCGCAGCGCCGCGCCGGTGGTGCTCGTCGTCGGCATGCTCGGCACGAAGGATTCCGAGGCGTTCCTGCGCAACTTCGCCGGCCTCGCCCGGGAGATGATCGCCGTGCCGATCACCGGGCAGATCGCCGCGCGCCCGCCCGAGGAACTCGCGGCGATCGCCCGCCAGGTCGGCTTCACGGTGACGACCGCCCCGGGCGTGGAGGCGGCCTTAGCGTCCCTCGACGATTACGTCTGGGACAGGCCGCCGCGGGTGCTCGTCTGCGGCTCGCTCTATCTCGCCGGCGAGGTTCTGGCCGCGAACGGTACGCCGCCGAACTGACATTCGGGCGGCGAAGCTTTCCGAGCAGCGCCACGATCCGGGCGGCCGGCCCGTTGGGGACCGGCGACGCGGACGTCCCGTCGCTTCCCGAACAAATCGGCAAGGAGAGACACAGCATGCGAGCGACCTTCGTTTCCGCCATCGCGCTCGGCTTCGCCCTCGGCGCGCCGGCGCTCGCCCAGCAGGCGCAGCCGCAGGCCGGGGCCGCCGGCCAGACCGGCGCCGCCCAGACCGGTGCGACCGGTGCGGCCGGTGCGGCCGGCGCTGCGGGTGCGGTCGGCACCCAGGCCGGGGCCGGCCAAGCCGGCGCCTTCGACCGCAACCGGATGACCGAGAAGCTCCGCCAGGCGGGCGTCCAGGAGGTGCAGCCGATCGAGCGCGCGCACCTGATCCAGGCCCGCACCGGCGACGGCCAGACGATCTTCATGCTGGTCGGCCCGGAGGACATGGTCCGCGGGCAGCAGGCGCAGGCCGGTCAGGCGGCTCAGCCCGGCCAGCCGGCGCAGGCCGGCCAGCAGGCGCAGGCGGGTCAGCAGGCCCAGGCGGGCCAGCAGGCCGGTCAGCAGGCGCAGTTCGACCGCCAGAAGTTCGAGGAGCGCTTCAAGCAGGCCGGGTTCCAGGAGATCCGCGTCCTCGACCAGGCCCAGCTGGTGCACGGGCGCTTCGAGAACCAGAAGGTCTTCGCCCTGTCCGGCGGTCAGGCCTGGCGCGGCGCGCAGTTCGGGGCGGGTCCCGAGGCGACCGGCGCCATCGGCACCGGCCAGGCCGGTCAGGCGGGCCAGCCCGGGATGCCGGCGACCGGGACGGTCGACCAGGGCGCGATCCAGCCGCAGCCCGGCGGCGCCGGTGCGGCCGGCGGCGCCGGCGATACGGCCCCGCGCCAGTGACCCGGTCCTCGCCCGGCGCTCGAGGCGTCGGGCGAGTCCTGAAAGCGCGGCGGCCCGGATCGCTCCGGGCCGCCGACGCGATTCGGACCGCCGACGGCGGCGAGCCCTGCCCCGGTGCTCCGCCCCCACCCGGCTCGGCCCGACGGCCGAGTCCGCCCTCCCCTCGCGCTTCGCGCGGGGGGAGGGGCGCGGCCCCGCGCGCCTACTGCACGCCCGGGCTCGCGGGGGTGAGCCCGCCCTGGTTGCCCGCGTTGCCGCCGATCTTGTTGTTGCCATAGGTCAGGATCTGGCCGGCCACGATCTGCACGCCCTGGCTGGTGTTGTTGAAGAC
>DATLFZ010000091.1:0-6041 GCA_035540795.1 Beijerinckiaceae bacterium
CTCGAGGCGGGAGGGACGCTCGTCATCGCCGAGGTCGGGCCGGCCCCGCCGGTCCACGCCTCGCCGGAGGCCCATGCGGGCTGCCTGTCCTTCGAGCTGTCGAGCGGGCTCTACCACATCGTCGTCAATTGCGGCGCCCCCCAGGGCGACGACCTGCGCCAGGCGGCGCGCGAGACCGCCGCCCACTCGACGGCGGAGGTGGGCGACCTATCCACCTGCCGCTTCCTGTTTCCCCGCGGGCCGCGTCGGCTCTCGATCGGGCGCTGGCTGCGGCGGCGCATCGGCCCGGTGGTCCTGCACGGGCCGGAGACCGTGCCGGCCAAGGTCGACCGGCAGCCCGCCGGCGCGACCCTCGTCGCGAGCCACGACGGCTACCGGCGCCTCGGCGTGGCGCACGAGCGCCGCTGGCGCCTGTCGGGCAACGGCGAGCGGCTCGAAGGCGAGGACGCGGTGACGGGCGCCGCCCGGCGCGAGCCCGTGCGCATCCGCTTCCACCTGCATCCGGGGGTGCGGGCGAGCCGGGTCCAGGGCGGCCACGCGGTGCTCCTGATGCTGCCGAACGGGGAGGCCTGGCAGTTCGAGTCGAGCCTGCCCGAGGCGGCGCTCGAGGACAGCCTGTTCCTCGCCGGGGCCGAAGGCGTGCGCCGCACGGAGCAGATCGTACTCACGACGGCGGTCGGGGCCGAACCGGTGCGCTGGAGCTTCGAGCGGCTGACCCGGGCCAAGGCCTGACCTTTCCGGCGCAGCGTGCTATCGCGCGTCGCCCCACCGGAAAAGGCCCATGCCGAGCGATCCGAAGCGCGTCACCCGCGCCCTCCTGTCCGTGTCCGACAAGACCGGGCTCCTGGACTTCGCCCGGGCGCTGGCGGAGCGCGGGGTCGCCCTCGTCTCGACCGGCGGCACGGCGCGGGCCCTCGCCGCGGCGGGGCTGCCGGTGCAGGACGTCGCCGACCTCACCGGCTTCCCGGAGATGATGGACGGCCGGGTCAAGACCCTCCACCCGGCGGTGCACGGGGGCCTCCTGGCGGTGCGCGCCAACCCGGAGCACCAGGCGGCGATGCTCGCCCACGGCATCGAGCCGATCGACCTTCTGGTCGTGAATCTCTACCCCTTCGAGGCGACGGTGGCGGCGGGCGCCTCCTACGAGGACTGCGTCGAGAACATCGACATCGGCGGCCCGGCCATGATCCGCGCCGCCGCCAAGAACCACAGGGACGTGGCGGTGGTGGTGGACGCGGCCGACTACGCGGGCGTGCTGGCGGATCTCGCAATGCACGACGGCGCGGTCTCGCTCACGCTCCGCCGCAAGCTCGCCCAGAAGGCCTTCGCCCGGACCGCGTCCTACGACGCCGCCATCTCGAACTGGCTCGCCGGGGTGGTGGGCGAGACGACGCCCGCCTTCCGGGCGCTGGGCGGCACCCTCGTCGAGCCGATGCGCTACGGCGAGAACCCGCACCAATGGGCCGGGTTCTATCGCACGCCGGAAGCCCGCTTCGGGGTCGCCACGGCCCGCCAGGTCCAGGGCAAGCAGCTCTCCTACAACAACATCGCCGACACCGACGCGGCCTACGAATGCGTCGCCGAGTTCCCCGAGCCGGCGGTGGTCATCGTCAAGCACGCCAACCCGTGCGGGGCCGCCACCGGCGCGACGCTCGCCGAGGCGTACGAGAAGGCGCTGCGCTGCGACCCGACCTCCGCCTTCGGCGGCATCGTCGCGGCGAACCGGCCCCTCGACGCCGAGGCGGCGCGCCGGATCGTGGAGATCTTCACGGAGGTGATCGTCGCCCCGGATGCGAGCGAGGAGGCGATCGCGGTCGTGGCGGCGAAGAAGAACCTGCGGCTCCTCCTCACCGGCGGCCTGCCCGATCCGCGTGCGCCGGGGCTTTCGCTGCGCACCGTCGCCGGCGGCTTCCTCGCCCAGGCCCGGGATGCCGCGGTCGTCGACGACATGGACCTGAAGGTCGTCACGAAGCGCGCGCCGAGCGCGCGCGAACGGGCGGACCTCGTCTTCGCCTTCCGGGTGGCGAAGCACGTCAAGTCGAACGCCATCGTCTATGCCCGCGACGGCGCCACGGTCGGCATCGGCGCCGGCCAGATGAGCCGGGTCGATTCCTCCCGCATCGCCGCCTGGAAGGCCGCCGAGGCGGCCCGGGCGGCGGGACTTCCCGAGAGCCTCGCGAAGGGGTCCGTCGTCGCCTCCGATGCCTTCTTTCCCTTCCCGGACGGGCTGCTCGCGGCGGCGGAGGCGGGGGCCACGGCGGTGATCCAGCCCGGCGGCTCGGTCCGGGACGACGAGGTGATCGCCGCCGCCGACGCGGCCGGCCTCGCCATGGTCTTCACCGGGACCCGCCACTTCCGGCACTGAGGACGGCGCTCTCGAAGGTCGGCACCGCCCGCAGCCGTTCCTCGACCCGGACGAGGTCGCGGTCGTGCAGGCTGCGCTCGGCCGCGGCGGCGACGGCCCGGACCTGCTCGAAGAGGGCCTCGCGGCTCTCGCGATCCTGCGCGAAGGCGACGAGGCATTTCAGCTGGTCGAGCAGGCGCAGGATCACCTGCGGGTTCCCCGCCGCGACGTCCCGCAGCGGATCGAAGGCGGCGGCGACGAGGTGCGCGGGCGCGACCTTCTTGCGCACGACCCGAACGATGCCGGCGTCGTCCCGGAAGAGCGCGTGCTCGGGCCGCCGCTGCAGGGCGCGGGCCAGGATCGAGGCGATGGCGTCGACGGCGCTGATCGCGGTGAAGGGGTCGTTGATGCTCGGCGACATCGAACGCACGCTGATCTCGACCAGCCGCGAGACGCCGAACTCCGCGTCCTGGGCGGAACTCCGCTCGGAGCCGAGCACGAAGGATTCGCGGATCGCGTGCCGCAGCTCGTCCGTGCACCTTTCGGGCGGGTGGACGGCGATGCAGGCGCGCCCCCGCACCACGTAGCTGCTCGGGTGGACCGTGGTCCACACGGTCGCGCCGGCCTTTGCGGCGGCGCGGCAGATGCGGGGATAGTCGACCGCGTCGACGTAGCCGTCCCGCTCGAGCCAGGTCCAGGCGGCGTCCTGCGGCACTTCGGGCGCGGCCGCGTCTTCCGGATCCTCCGGCAAGAGCCGCTCGATATCGGCGATCGCCTCCCGCCGCACGGCTCCGACGAGGCTGTCGTGCATGATCGTGCGGGCGAGCTTGTGGACGTAAGGGGCGAGCAGCATCAGGCAGACGAGGGAAAAAAAGGTGCCCAGCGTCACCGCCACGTGCGGCACCTCGTCGAAGGCGACGTCGTTCAGGTTGCGCACCACCATGACGATGTAGACGATGGTGCCGACGAACAGCCCGAGCACCGCCTGGTTCTTCCGGTCGCGGATGAAGGTGCGGATGAGCCGCGCCCCGAGCTGGCCGGCGGCCAGCGTGAGCACCACCATCGTGCTCGTCACCACGAGCGCCGTCATGGTGAACATGCCGGTGAGCAGCGACGACAGCAGGTCGCGGGCGCTCTCCATGTCGCCGCTGTAGACGAACCAGTTCGCCTTCGCCTCGATGGGCAGTTCCTTGCCCCAGGTCAGCGCCACCCGCGCGAGCACGATCGCGCCCGCCGCCATCAGGGCCGGGTAGAACCAGAGGCTGTTGAGGATCTGGTCGAGGTAGTGCCTGAGCTTCTGCGTCATCCCGATCCCGTCGAGCGTGGCGGGACAACGGGCGGCGGCAGGCGGAGTTCGGCCCCTCGGAAAGCGCCTTGAAGGGGGCGGGAGGCCGGGCCTACAGTCCCCTTCCCGAGGAAACGTCCGAAAGAACCCCATGAACGAGCAGCGCCCGATCCGCCGCAGCCGCCCGACCTTCACCGACCAGGAGGCGCTGCAGTTCCACGCGCAGGGGCGCCCGGGCAAGCTCGAAGTGGTGGCGACGAAACCCATGGCGACGCAGCGCGACCTGTCACTCGCCTATTCGCCGGGCGTCGCCGTGCCGGTGCTCGCCATCGCCGAGAACCCGGCCTGCGCCTTCGACTACACCGCCAAGGGCAACCTGGTGGGGGTCATCTCCAACGGCACCGCCATCCTCGGCCTCGGCAACCGGGGCGCCATGGCGTCGAAGCCGGTGATGGAGGGCAAGGCGGTCCTGTTCAAGCGCTTCGCCGACATCGACGCGTTCGACCTCGAGGTCGGCACGGAGGATCCGGACGCCTTCATCGAGTGCGTGCGCTACCTCGCGCCGACCTTCGGCGGCGTGAACCTCGAGGACATCAAGGCGCCGGAATGCTTCATCATCGAGGAGCGCCTGCGCGACCTCATGGACATCCCGGTCTTCCACGACGACCAGCACGGCACCGCCATCATCGCCGCCGCCGGGCTGATCAACGCGCTGCACCTGACCGGCCGGGAGATCGCCGACACCAGGCTCGTCATCAACGGCGCCGGCGCCGCGAGCATCGCCTCGGTCGAGCTCCTCAAGGCGCTGGGCCTGCGCCCCGAGCACGTGATCCTGTGCGACACCAAGGGGGTGGTCTACCGGGGCCGCACCGAGGGCATGAACCAGTGGAAGTCGGCCCATGCGGTGGAGACCTCCAAGCGCACCCTGGCCGAGGCCCTGGAAGGGGCGGACGTGGTGTTCGGCCTTTCGGTGAAGGGCGCCTTCACCCGGGACATGATCGCCTCGATGGCGGAGAACCCGATCATCTTCGCCATGGCCAATCCGGACCCGGAGATCACGGTCGAGGAGGTGGCGGCGATCCGGGACGACGCCATCATGGCGACCGGGCGCTCGGACTACCCGAACCAGATCAACAACGTGCTGGGCTTCCCCTACATCTTCCGCGGGGCGCTCGACGTGCGCGCGACCGCGATCAACATGGAGATGAAGATCGCCGCCGCCCGGGCGCTCGCCGAGCTCGCCCGGGAGGACGTGCCCGACGAGGTCGCCGCCGCCTACCAGGGCTCGCGGCCGCGCTACGGGCGCGACTACATCATCCCGGTGCCGTTCGACCCGCGGCTCATCCACACGGTTCCCCCGGCGGTGGCGAAGGCCGCCATGGACACGGGCGTGGCCCGCAAGCCGATCGAGGATTTTCGCGTCTACAAGGGCCAGCTCTCGGCGCGGCGCGACCCGGTCGCCGGCACCCTCAACCGCATCTTCGAGCGGGTCCGGAAGTTCCCCAAGCGGGTCGTCTTCGCCGAGGGCGAGGAGGAGCAGGTCATCCGCGCCGCCGTGTCCTACGTGAACCAGGGCCTCGGCACGGCGATCCTGGTCGGCCGCGAGGAGCGCATCCACGAGACCGCCGCCTTCGCCGGCATCGACCTCGAGCACCGGGACGGGGTCGAGATCCACAACGCCCGCCTGTCGCAGCGCAACAGCGTCTACGCCCAGTTCCTGTACGAGCGCCTGCAACGCCACGGCTTCCTGTTCCGCGACTGCCAGCGGATGATCAACCAGGACCGCAACCATTTCGGCGCGTCGATGGTGGCGCTCGGCGACGCCGACGCCCTCGTCACCGGGCTCACCCGCAACTACTCGACGGCGCTCGGGGACGTGCTGCACGTCATCGACGCCAAGCCCGGCCACCGGGTCATCGGCATCTCGGTCTGCCTCGCCCGCGGCCGCACCGTGCTCGTCGCCGACACCGCCATCCACGAGATGCCGAGCGCGCAGGAGCTCGCCGAGATCGCCATCGAGGCGGCGGGCGTCGCCCGCCGGCTCGGCTACGAGCCGCGGGTGGCGCTTCTGTCGTTCTCGACCTTCGGCCAGCCCAAGGCCGAGCGCTCGCTCAAGATCCAGGAGGCGGTCGAGATCCTCGACGGCACGCGGGTCGAGTTCGAGTACGACGGCGAGATGGCGGCCGACGTGGCGCTCAACCGCGAGCGCATGGCGCCCTACCCGTTCTGCCGGCTCACCGGCCCCGCGAACGTGCTGGTGATGCCCGCGTTCCACTCCGCCTCGATCTCGACCAAGATGCTGCAGGAGCTCGGCGGCGCGATGGTGCTCGGCCCCCTCATCGTCGGCCTCGACAAGCCGGTCCAGATCGTCGGCATGGGCGCCACCGACGCCGACATCGTCAACCTCGCCGC
>DATLFZ010000092.1:0-2532 GCA_035540795.1 Beijerinckiaceae bacterium
CTTCCAGGAAGTCCCCGAACCCGTCCCCCCAGGCGAGGAGCACCGGGGAGACCGGCGGCGACAGCTCGACGAAGACCCGGGCGGCGGCGGCGAAGAATTCCGGCCCGACCAGCGCCCGGCACACGGGATGGCGCGCCGCCAGCACCCCGACGAGGCCGGAAAAGAGGTTGTTGCGGTGGATGGCGAAGCGGGACCGGGTCGCGGGGGTGAGGGCGTCGGGCGGCGCCCGCGTCGGGTCGAGCAGCGCGCCCGCGAACGTCTCCGGAAGGTCGGCGTGCATCAGGCCGGCTCGAGGATCGGGCGCGCGGACAGGATGCGCTCGGCGCGGCGCGCCTCCTCCAAGAGGGTCGCGAGCGGCGGCACGTCCTCGTCCCACTCGATCAGCGTCGGCAGCGGGCCGGTGCGCGCCACGACCGTCTCGTAGAGGCGCCAGACCGTCGCTGCGACGGGGGCGTTGTGGGCGTCGATCAGCACCCGGCGGCCCTCCGCGTCCGCGTCCTCGGCGAAGCCGGCGAGGTGGATCTCGCCGACGTGCTCCACCGGGAAGGCGGCGAGGTAGGCGAGCGGGTCGAAGGCGTGGTTCACGGCCGAGACGAAGGCGTTGTTGACGTCGAGCAGAAGTCCGCAGCCGGTCCGCCGCGCGATGGCGGCGAGGAACTCGACCTCGGGGATGTCGCTCTGCGCGAAGGCGACGTAGGTCGCCGGGTTCTCCAGAAGCATGCGGCGGCCGAGCGCCTCCTGGACCTCGTCGACGTGGCGGCAGACCCGGTCGAGGGTCTCGGCGGTGTAGGGGACCGGCAGGAGGTCGTTGAGGAACACGCCGTCGTGCCGCGACCAGGCGAGGTGCTCGGAGAAGGATTCGGGCGCGTAGCGGTCGAGGAGGCGGCGCAGGCGGCCGAGGTGAGACCGGTCCAGCGGGCCCGCGCCGCCGATCGACAGGCCGATGCCGTGGATCGAGAGGGGATAGCGCGCGCGCACCGCTTCGAGCCGCCGGTGCGGCGCGCCGCCTTCGCCCATGTAGTTCTCCGCGTGCACCTCCACGAAGCCGAGCGCCGGGGCGTCCCGCAGGAGGTCGGCGACGTGCTCGGCCTTGAGGCCGATGCCGGCGCGGTTCGGCAGGGCGGCGGGCATCGCTCAGCCGCGCGGCAGGTCGCGCGTCAGCGGCTTGAGGCTGCCGGTGCGCTCGCCGGGGGCCGTGATCGTGGTGCAGGTGCCCTTCGGCACGAGCTTCCAGGCGTTGCCCTGGTAGTCGACCTTCGCGGTCCCGGCGCAGGTGGTGCCGGGTCCGGCGGCGCAGTCGTTCTCGCCCTTGAGGGCGACGCCGAAGCATTTTTCGAGCTGCGAGCGCTGCTGCGCCTGGGCCTGGGCGACGCCGAGCGCCGCGGCGAGGGCGCCCGCGAGGGTCAGTCCGTTGAGCGGGGGTCGGGACAAGGGGGCCTCCCCATCGGGTCGGAAGGCAGCCTAGCCGAGGCGGCGGCCGGCGTGAAATGCCGCCCGCCCATGAACGCCATAGAGGAGCGCTATGCGGCCGCAGCCGGCGCCAGCGGCGCGGGTCGCGCCCGCCGGTTCCACGGCGCGCCCTTGAACCACTCCGCCGTGGCCGCGACCGCGACGAGCGCGGCGCAGCCGCCGAGATTGGCTGCCAGGAGGGTGGCGAGGGTCCGCCCGACGACGTCGAGCCCGATTCCGATCAGCTGGGCGAGGACGAGCCCGCACAGGAACACGGGCAGGGTCTGGCGCCCGACGAGGGCGAGCGCCGCGGCCGCCGGCCCGCGCAGGCGCGCCCCGCCCGGTCCCGCCGCCCAGGCGGCGAGGCAGGCGAGGGCGAGGACGTGCAGGACCCGCAGGGGCCCGAGGGTGGTCTTGTCGGCGAGTGGCAGCAGGGCCTGGTGGAGGTCGCCGAGGAGCGGCACGCGGCCGAAGCCCGCATGGCAGGCCCAGCCGAGATGGCACGAGACCGGCGCCGCCGCGACGACGAAAAGCGCCGCCGCGGCGAGGAGCCGCCCGTCGAGACGCGGCGGCGAGAGCCAGCCCCGGCCGAAGGCGAAGCCGATCAGAAACAGGAGCTGCCAGGAGAACGGATTGAAGAACCACGCCCGCCCGGTCGCCGGGTCCGCCGACAGTTCGAGGAGGCCCGACGCCGCCCCGGCCCACAGGGCCAGGGAGAGCGCCGCCACCGCCGCCCGGCCGAGGCGCCGCTCGAAGGCGACGACGAGGGGCAGCATCGCCAGGACGACGAGGTACATGGGCAGGATGTCGAAGTAGTTCGGCACCCATCGGAGCGTCAGGAAGGCGAGGAGCCGCCCGGCCGGGTCGTCGAGCAGGGGCGCGAGGCCGAGCCCGTCGTGCAGGTAGCGGCCGTCGAGGCGCATGTCGGCGGCGGCGAGGACGGCGACGGTCGCCAGGAACACGCCGACATGGACCCAGTAGACCTGCCACAGGCGGTGCAGGATGCGCGCGGTGCCGAGCCCCCATCCGGATTCGTCGAAGGCACGGCCGAAGGCCAGCGCCGACGCGAAGCCCGAGCACAGG
>DATLFZ010000093.1:0-3450 GCA_035540795.1 Beijerinckiaceae bacterium
GCGTCGCGACGCTGATCATCGTGCTCTCGGTGATGAACGGCTTCCGCAAGGAGCTCCTCGACAAGATCGTCGGCATCAACGGCCACGTCTTTGTCGCGCCCATCGAGCGCCCGCTCGACGATTATGCGGAGGTGGCCCCCCGCATCGAGGCGCTGACGGGGGTGCGCCGCGCGGTGCCGATGGTCGAGGGCCAGGCTTTCGCCTCCTCGGCGGTTCAGGGCGGGGGCGTATTGGTGCGCGGCGTGCGCGGCGAGGACATCGTCAAGGTCGACGCCATCGCGAGCAACCTGCGCCAGGGCACCCTGGAGGGCTTCGAGGATTCCGGCGGCGTCGCCATCGGCCGCCGGCTCGCCGAGGGGCTGTCGCTGCACGTCGGCGACACGATCACGCTCGCGACTCCGAAAGGCGCCACCACGCCCTTCGGCACCGCGCCCCGCATCAAGGGCTACCCGATCGTGGCGGTGTTCGAGATCGGCATGTCCGAGTTCGACGCCACCTTCGTCTACATGCCCCTGCAGGAGGCGCAGGCCTTCTTCAACCGGGAGGACGACGTCTCGGTGATCGAGGTCTTCCTCGACAACGCCGATCGGGTCGACCAGGCGCGCGCGCTCATCGACGACGCCGCCGGCCGGCCGGTGCTCCTGACCGACTGGCGCCAGCGCAACCGCACCTTCTTCGCCGCGCTCCAGGTCGAGCGCAATGTCATGTTCATCATCCTGACCCTGATCGTGCTGGTGGCGGCGCTCAACATCGTGTCCGGCCTGATCATGCTGGTGAAGGACAAGGCGAGCGACATCGCCATCCTGCGCACCATGGGGGCGACGAGCGGCGCCATCATGCGGGTGTTCCTGATCACCGGCGCGTCGATCGGCATCCTCGGCACCCTCGCCGGCTTCCTCCTCGGGCTCGTGCTCGCCGCCAACATCCAGACCATCCAGGAATTCGTCTCCTGGATGCTGAACCGGCAGCTCTGGGACCCGACCCTGCGCTTCCTGTCCGAGATCCCCTCGCAGATCGACCCAGCGGAGGTCGTGGCGGTGGTGGCGATGGCGATCGTCCTGTCGCTGCTGGCGACGCTCTACCCGTCCTGGCGCGCCGCCCGGCTCGACCCGGTCCAGGCGCTTCGTTACGGCTGAGCATGAGCGAGCAGCCGGCCCTGTTCCTGTCCCGCGTGGAGCGCCGCTACCCGCAGGGCGACGGCTTCCTGCACATCCTCGACGGGGCCGACCTCGCCATCTGGCCGGGGGAGATCGTCGGGCTCGTCGCCCCGTCCGGCACCGGCAAGTCGACCCTCCTGCACGTGGCGGGCCTCCTCGAACGCCCCGACGGCGGCGAGGTCTACGTCGGCGGGCAGCCGACCGCCGACCTGGACGATTCCGGCCGCACCCGCCTGCGCCGGGAGGAGATCGGCTTCGTCTACCAGTTCCACCACCTCCTGCCCGAGTTCTCGGCCCTCGAGAACGTGGTCATGCCGCAGCTCATCCGCGGCTTCGACCGCCGGGAGGCGCGGGAGCGCGCGACCGAGCTCCTGAGCTTCCTCGGGTTGTCCGAGCGCCTGCGCCACCGCCCGGCTGAGCTGTCCGGGGGCGAGCAGCAGCGGGTCGCGATCGCCCGGGCCGTCGCAAACACCCCGCGCCTCCTGTTCGCCGACGAGCCGACCGGAAATCTCGATCCCGAGACCGCCGCCCACGTCTTCCAGACGCTCGTCGCCATCGTGCGCGCCTCGGGCCTCGCCGCCCTCGTCGCCACCCACAACCTCGACCTCGCCGCCCGCATGGACCGCCGCGTCACCATCCGCGACCGCCTCGTGGTGCAGGCGCCATAGGCGCCGCAATAGGGGCTGGAAGGGGGGAGGCCGCCGGCGAGGGCCGGCCTCCCCATGAAAATCCACGCTTCCCTCAGGAAATCCCCAAGCGCGGGGACGGCCTCCCGGGCACCGTGTCGCCACGCCCGAGGAGGAACCACATGGATCTCGCGACGCCCACCCTTGCGACTTCGGATCAGGACACGGCCTTCGTCCGGTTCTGGAACGAGGTCCTCGCCCCCAAATTCATCCGCTTCAAGCACATCCTCGTCGACGGCCTCTCGCAGCACAGCGAGGCTGTGTTCCCGTCCCTTCCCGTGCGCACGGGAGACCGCGTCCTCGACGTGGGCTGCGGCTTCGGCGACACGACCCTGAAGCTCGCCGAGCGGGTCGGGCCCACCGGCGAGGTCGTCGGCATCGATTGCTGCGACGCCTTCCTGGACTACGCCCGCCGCGACGCCGCCGAGCGCGCCGTTCCCAACGTCCGCTTCGTCCGCGGCGACGCGGAGATCGCCCTGCCGCAGGATGCGTTCGACCTCGTCTTCGCGCGCTTCGGCACGATGTTCTTCGCCAATCCGGTGGCGGGGCTGCGCAACATGCGCAAGGCGCTCCGGCCGGGCGGCCGCATGGTCCACATCGTCTGGCGCGACCGCCGCGACAATCCCTGGCTCTCCATGGCCAAGGACGTGGTCCTGCAGTTCCTGCCGGAGCCGGGCGCCGACGCCCGCACCTGCGGACCGGGCCCGTTCTCGATGGCCGACGAGGAGACGGTCCGGTCGATGATGACCATCGCCGGCTACGAGGACATCGCCTTCCGCCGGGTCGACGCGCCGGTGCTGGTCGGCGCCGACGTCGCCGACGCCATCGCCTTCCAGCTCGCCATCGGCCCGGCCGGCGAGGTGTTTCGCGAGGCCGGGGAGGAGGGGAAGGCGAAGCGGCCGCAGATCGAGGCCGCGCTCGCCGCGGCGATCGAGCGCCAGAAGCGCTCGGCCGACGGCATCGTCATGGACAGCTCGTCCTGGGTCATCACCGCCCGCAACCCCACCCGCTGAGGAGGCTCCGATGAACGTTCACGTGCAGCGCCTGTCGTTCGACAAGCCGGGCCGGGGCCGGGTCTACGGCAGCATCCTCGAGACGATCGGCAACACGCCGCTCGTGCGGATCGGCCGCATGGCCGCGGAGGCGGGCTGCCAGGCCGAGGTTCTGGCCAAGCTCGAGTTCTTCAACCCGATCGCGAGCGTCAAGGACCGGATCGCGGTGGCGATGCTCGAAGCCATGGAGCGGGACGGCACGATCGGCCCGGGCAGCACCATCGTCGAGCCGACGTCGGGCAACACCGGCATCGGGCTCGCCTTCGCCTGCGCCGCGAAAGGTTACCGCTGCATCCTGACCATGCCCGACAGCTTCTCGATCGAGCGGCGCAAGCTCATGAAGTTCCTCGGCGCGGAGCTCGTCCTCACGCCGCGGGAAAAGGGCATCGGCGGCGCGATCGACAAGGCCAAGGAGATCGTCGCGCAGACCGAGAAGGCGGTGATGCCCTGGCAGTTCGGCCACCCGGCCAATCCGGAGATCCACCGGCGCACCACCGCCGAGGAGATCTGGCGCGACACCAACGGCGTCGTCGACGCGATCGTCCTCGGGGTCGG
>DATLFZ010000094.1:0-10462 GCA_035540795.1 Beijerinckiaceae bacterium
GTTGTAGGCGACCTCGGCCGCCATGGCGGCCGAGGTCGCCTACAACAGCATGGACCTGCTCCAGGCGGCGCACACCTGGTCGGGCGTCGAGATGGCCCTGTGGGACCTCCTCGGCAAGGCACGCGGCGAGCCGGTCTGGCGCATGCTCGGCTACCGGGCGAGCCACAGGAAGGTGCCGTACGCCTCGGTCCTCTTCGGCGACACGCCGCAGGAGACGCTGGAGCGGGGCCGCAAGGCGATCCGCGACGGCTTCACCGCCGCCAAGTTCGGCTGGGGCCCGGTCGGCCGCAGCACGCTGAAGGTGGACGAGGACCATTTCGCCGCCGCCCGCGAGGGGCTCGGGCCGGACGGGATCCTCCTGGTCGACGTCGGCCAGATCTACGGCGAGGACGTGGACGCGGCCGCGGCCCGCCTGCCCGGGCTCGAGCGCGCCGGCGCGGTGTGGTTCGAGGAGCCCTTCGCCGGCCACGCGCTCGAAGCCTACGGCGCGCTGGCGAAGCGCAGCGCCAAGGTGAAGCTCGCCGGCGGCGAGGCCGCCCACAACACCCACATGGCCCGCCACCTGATCGACTATGGCGGGGTCGGCTACATCCAGATCGATTGCGGCCGCATCGGCGGCATCGGGCCGGCCAAGAAGGTCGCCGACTACGCGGTCGGCAAGGGCGTCACCTACGTGAACCACACCTTCACCTCGCACCTGGCGCTCAGCGCCTCGATGCAGCCCTTCGCCGGCCTCGCCGACCACCGCATCTGCGAGTTCCCGGCCGCGCCGAAGCCGCTGGCGCTCGAATTCACCGCCAACCACGTGCAGCGCGACCGCAACGGCGAGGTCGCCGCGCCCGACGCGCCGGGGCTCGGCATCGAGATCAGCCGCGAGGGGGTGCGCAAGTACCTGGTCGAGGTGGAGATCGCGGTCGGCGGGCGGACCCTGTTCTCGTCGCCCTCGCTCTGAGCCTGCGGCGCGGCGGAGGGTCCCATTCGCCCGCGCCACCTCGCCGCCCTCCTCCTGATCGCGGCCGGCCTGTTGTTCACCGTCGAGGTGGCGCTCGTGCGCCTCCTCGCGGACAGGGTCACGCACGGGCAGATCCTGCTGTTCCGGGCGGCGCCCCAGGTCGTCCTGACCCTGCTCTGGATCGCCATCGCCGGCGGCTTCGTGCTGCTCAGGACAGAGCGCCTCGGTTTGCACCTGGTGCGCGGCACCATGGCGGCCCTGTCCTGGTGGCTCTACTACATGAGCTTCCGCTCCCTCGATCTCGCGCTGGCGACGACGCTCAGCTTCTCGTCGCAGATCTTCGTGGTGGCGCTCGCCGGGCCGATGCTCGGCGAGCGCATCACCGCGCCCCGGGTGATCGCCACCGCGATCGGCTTCGCCGGGATCGCGGTCGCCGTGCAGGTGTGGCGCTTCGCGGCGCTCGACCCGGCGGTGCTCTACGGCATCACGAGCGCCCTGTTCGGCGCCGTGATGGTGCTGATCACCCGCTCCCTGTCGCAGACCGAGCGCACCGAGGTGATCATGTTCTTCATGGGCGCCATCGTGCTCCTGTCGGCGATCCCGCAGGCCGCCGTCGGCTGGCAGCCCCTCGCGCCCGCGGACGCGGCGCTCCTGTGCGGCGTCGGCCTCTTCGGCACGATCGGGACCTGGTTCCTGGTCGAGGCCTACCGCCGGGCCGAAGCCTCGGCCCTCGCCCCCTTCCCCTACCTGCGCCTGATCTTCGCGGCGATCGTCGGGGTGCTGGTGTTCGGCGAGCCCGTCCTGCCGGCGACGGTGGTCGGCGCGGCCCTCATCATCACCAGCACGCTGTACCTCGTCCTCGCCGAGCGGCGCGCGGCCACGTGACGGCGGAGATCCCGCACCGGAGCCCCCCCGGAATTCGAAGGCGTGAAAGGAGCTTGCGGCAGCACCCGCGCGTCGGCAGGCTGGCTGCGGCGTGGGGGACCGCGGGCTCGCCCCGGTCCGGATCCGAGACGAACAACGGAGATCATCGCAATGGCCAAGGCCTATTGGATCACGACCTATCGTTCGATCACCAACCCGGATGCGCTGGCGGCCTATGCAAAGCTCGCGGGTCCGGCGCTCACCGCGGCCGGCGGCCGCTTCCTGGTTCGAGGCATGCCGGCGCACGTCTACGAGGCCGGCCTCCAACAACGGACGGTGGTCATCGAGTTCGACTCCGTCGACCAGGCGCGCGCGGCGCACGACGGTGCCGCGTACCAGGAGGCCCTGGCCGCGCTCGCCGGCGGCGCGGAGCGCGACATCCGCATCGTCGAAGGCGCCTGAGCACGGCTCCGCAAGGGGCGGGCCTCTGCCGGTCGGGCCCGCTCCGAGCGTCGGATTGCGACCGCTACGCCGGCTCCGGCAGTCGGCCCTCTGCGGCGGGGTGGCAGGCGACCGAGCGGCCGTCGGGCAGCGCCGTCAGCGCCGGGTCGACCTCCCGGCATTTCGGCTCCGCGAAGGGGCAGCGCGGGGCGAAGCGGCAGCCCTTGGGGATCGCGGTCGGGCTCGGCACGTCGCCCGAGAGCTTCTGGCGGGTGCGCGGCGCGTCGGGATGCGCCACCGGGATCGCCGACAGGAGCGCGCGGGTGTAGGGGTGCACCGGGCGGGCGAACAGGGCGTCGCCGCCGGCGATCTCCACCACCCGGCCGAGATACATCACGGCGATGCGGTCCGAGATGTGCCGCACCACGGCGAGGTTGTGCGAGATGAACAGGTAGGTCAGGCCGAGCTCGCGCTGCAGGTCCTGCATCAGGTTGATGATCTGCGCCTGGACCGACACGTCCAGCGCCGAGACGGCCTCGTCGCAGACCACGAATTCCGGCCGCAGCGCCAGGGCCCGGGCGATGCCGATGCGCTGACGCTGGCCGCCGGAGAACTCGTGCGGATAGCGGCTCGCGGCGCTGCGCGGCAGGGAGACGAGATCGAGCATCTCGCCTACCCATTTTTTTCGCTCCGCCCCCGTGCCGAGGCCGTGGATGGCGTAGGCCTCGGCGATGATCGAGCCGACCCGCATGCGCGGGTTGAGCGACCCGAAAGGGTCCTGGAAGATGATCTGCAGGGCCTTGCGCCGTTCCCGCAGGGAGGCGGCCGGCAGCCTCGTCAGGTCCTCGCCCCGGTGCAGGACGATCCCGTCCGTCGGCTCGATCAGGCGCAGGAGCAGGCGCCCCGTGGTCGACTTGCCGCAGCCGGATTCGCCGACGAGGCCGAGCGTCTCGCCGCGCCGGATCGACAGGTCGACCCCGTCGACCGCGCGCACGGGCGGGCGGTCCTTGCGGGCGAACAGGCCACCGCGGGCGGCGAAGTGCTTGGTCAGGCCGCGGGTCTCGATGAGGGCGCTCATGCGGCGGCCTCCGCGGCGAGCATGCGTTCGGGCCGGTAGTCGAACGGGCGCAGGCAGGCGGCCTCGTGGTTCGCCGCGACCGGCGCGGGCGGCGGCGGCGCGCCCTCGCAGACCGCGCGGCGGTGCGGACAGCGCGGGGCGAAGCGGCAGCCGGGGGGAAAAGCTCCGACCGGCGGCACCGATCCCTCGATGCTGGCGAGGCGCTCCCGGCGCGGCCCGAGCCCCGGGATCGAGGCCATCAGCGCCTGGGTGTAGGGGTGGGCCGGATCGTCGAACAGGGTGCGCACCGGCGCGGTCTCGGCGACGCGGCCGGCATAGAGCACCAGCACCCGGTCGGTGATCTCGGCGATCACCCCGAGGTCGTGGGTGATGAGGATCAGCGCCAGACCCGTCTCGCGCTGGAGGGTGCGCAGGAGGTCGAGGATCTGCGCCTGGATGGTGACGTCGAGGGCGGTGGTCGGCTCGTCGGCGACGAGGAGCTTCGGCTCCGCCGCGAGCGCGATGGCGATCATGACCCGCTGGCGCATGCCGCCGGAGAGCTCGTGCGGATAGGCCTGCAGGCGCGCCTCGGCGGAGGGGATCTCGACCCGCTCCAGGAGTTCGATGGCGCGCCGGCGGGCGGCGGCGCCGTCGAGCCCCCGGCGCATGCGCAGGACCTCCTCGATCTGCGGCCCGACCCGCATGACGGGGTTCAGCGAGGTCATCGGCTCCTGGAAGATCATCGCCATCTCGCGCCCGCGCCGCGCCCGCCAGGCGGCCGGCGGCAGCCGGGTGAGGTCCTCGCCGAGCAGGCGGATGCGGCCCCCGACGCGCTCGATCGCCGGGGGCAGCAGGTCCATGATCGTGAGCGCGAGCATGCTCTTGCCGCTGCCCGATTCGCCCACGATCCCGAGCACCTCCCCGGCGTCGAGGGTGAAGCTCACGTCCTCCAGGATGGCGCCTCCGCCGGAGGCGAGCCGGGTGGTCAGCCCGTCGACCGCGAGCACCGGCATCACACCCTCACCCGCGGGTCGAGGACGTCGCGCAGCCCGTCGCCGAGGAGGTTCAGGCCGAGGACGCAGGTCACGATGGCGAGACCGGGGAAGATCATGATCCAGGGGGCGTCGACCATGAAGTCGCGGCCGGTGGCGATGATGTTGCCGAAGGTGGGCGTCGGCGGCGGCGGGCCGACGCCGAGATAGGACATCACCGCCTCGGCGAGGATCGCGATCGCGAACACGTAGGTGAGCCGCACGATGAGCGGCGCGAGCGCGTTGGCGAGCACGTGCCTGAAAAGGATGCGCAGGTCGCTCGCCCCGAGCGCCCGGGCCGCCTCGACGTATTCCATCTCCCGCACCACGAGGACCGAGGCGCGCACGATGCGGGCCGTGTGCGGGGTCGTGGCGATGGACAGGGCGATGACCACGTTAACGATCGAGGCGCCGAGCGTGGCGCTGACCACGATAGCGAGCACGATGGCCGGGAAGGCCATGAGGGCGTCCATGAGGCGCATGACCGGGTTGTCGAGGGGCCGGAAATAGCCGGCCACGGCCCCGATCAGGGTGCCGAAGAAGCCGGTCGCCAGGACGACGAGGAAGCCGATCTGCAGGGAGACCCGGCCGCCGTAGAGCATGCGCGAGAGGATGTCGCGGCCGAGATTGTCGGTGCCGAACCAGAAGGTCGCGTCCGGGGGCCGCATGCGGGTGCGGAAATTGGTGCGGTAGGGATCGTGCGGCGCGATCCAGTCGGCGGCGAGCGCGAGGAGCGCGACCGTCACGATCAGCGCCGCGCCGATGACGAAGGAGCGGTGCGCGAACAGGCGCCGCAGGAACGGCCCGAGGAGCCCCGAGCCGGCCTCCGGCGCGGGGACGGGAGCGGGCGCCGCTTCGACCGCCTCGGCCCTACTCAAGGCGCACCCGCGGGTCGACGGCGGCGTAGACCACGTCGACGACGAGGTTCACGAACAGGTAGATCACGGCGAGGAACAGGAGCCCGCCCTGGACCACGGGGAAGTCGCGGCTGAGGATCGCCCCGATGATCAGCCGCCCGACCCCGGGCAGCGCGAAGACCTGCTCGACGACGACCGCGCCCCCGAGCATCGAGCCGGCGATGATGCCGGCGACGGTGACGATCGGCACGAGGGCGTTCGGGAGGGCGTGGCGCACGACCACGTAGCCGCTCGGCAGGCCCTTGGCCTCCGCCGTGCGGATGAAGTCCTGGTTCAGCACCTCCAGCATCGACGAGCGCGTCATGCGCGCGACGATGCCGACCTGGACGATCGCCAGCGTGAAGGCCGGCAGGGCCATGCTGCGCCACCAGCCGAGGGGGGACGCCGCGAACTCCACGTAGCCGCCGGACGGGAACCAGCCGAGCTTCACGGCGAAGCCGTAGATCAGGATCAGCCCGAGCCAGAATTCCGGCAGCGACAGGCCGAGCAGCGCCAGGATCATGATCGACTGGTCGGTCCAGCGGTTGTGCCGCACCGCGGCGAGGACGCCCGCCACGAGGCCGAGGAGGACCGCGAAGACGAGCCCCATCCCCGTGAGGGCGAGGGTGACCGGCAGGCGCTCGACGATCGCGGCGGCGACGCTGCGGTTCAGAAGGATCGACTGGCCGAGGTCCCCCTGCAGGATGCGCCCGTACCATTGCGCCATCTGCACGAGGACCGGCTTGTCGAGGCCGAGCTCGCGCCGGACGCGCTCGATCGCCTCCGGGGTGGCGCTCGCGTCGAGGATGATGGCGGAGGCGTCACCCGGCACCAGCCAGATGATCGCGAAGGACATCAGCGAGACGAGCGCCAGGACCGGGACGGACGCCGCCAGGCGGCGAAGCACGAAGCGCAGCATGAGGCGTCCGGACCCGGTCCCTGCGACTCACTTGTCGAGCCAGACGCCCCACATGCGCGGGATGCGGTACGGCGCGAAGTTCTTGAGCCGCGCCGTCGCCGGCTGGAACAGGCCGTAATTGCCGGCCTGCACGGCGACCGCGTTCTCCCACATGTGCTTCTGGAACTGGCCGAACAGGGCCTTGCGCTTGCCCTCGTCCATCTCCGCGTTGATGGCGTCGTGCAGGCGGTCGATCTCCGCGTCGGCCTTCTGCTGCGAGGTGCCCTTCACCCACGGCGCGATCACCGAGGCCGGGCCTTCGAACGGCTCGATGCCGAAGCCGTGCGTCCAGAAGTGCCAGCCGGTCGGCGTGAAGCCGATCT
This sequence comes from Beijerinckiaceae bacterium, assembly GCA_035540795.1. Lineage (GTDB taxonomy): Bacteria > Pseudomonadota > Alphaproteobacteria > Rhizobiales > Beijerinckiaceae > JAJKJG01. The sequence goes on from DATLFZ010000094.1 coordinate 6,523, forward strand.
TCGACACCGTCGGCCAGTCGGCCACCGACAGTTCGACGTTGACCCCGATCTGCTGCATGCGCTGCTGCAGTACGGTCGCGGTGTCGATGTTCGGGCGGATGTTGTCGAGGATGAAGGTGAGCTTCTCGCCCTTGTAGTTCGACTTCTTGAGGTGCTCCTTGGCCTTGTCGAGGTTGCGCTGGTTGTAGAGTTCGAGCCCGTCCTTCACGTAGTAGGGCGAGTTCGGGAAGACCCAGCCGCCGTCGATGATGTTCACGTCGGCATGGGCGATCTCCATGATCTCTTCCATGTCGAGCGCCGCCGCCACCGCCCGGCGGAAGTTGACGTCGTCGGTCGGCGCCTGGGCGTGGTTGAACTTGATCACCTGGAGGGAGAACGGCAGGACCTTGTGGACCTGGAAGTTCTTGTTGCCCGACAGGCGCTTGGCGGTCGGCCCGTCGATGGTCTCGACGAGGTGGATGTCGCCCGCCTCGAGCCCGGCCGAGCGGGCGCCCATCTCCGGCATGAAGCGGAAGGTGACGGTGTCGATGAACACCTCCTTCTTGCCGGCGAAGCCGTCCCGCTTCTGGTAGTTCGGGTTCGGCACGTAGTCGTCGTTGCGCTGCAGGCGCACGTGGCTGTCCGGCCGGTACTCGACGTACTTGAAGGGGCCGGTGCCGATGAAGTTGACCTGGTTCGCCGGCTTCGCCGCCTCCTCGGCCGGATAGATGGCGATCGGCGCGCGCGGCGAGGACAGGTTGTCGAGGAAGGTCGACTGCACGCTCTTGAGCGTCACGGTGAGCTCGTGCGGGCCGGTCGCCTTGACCGTGTCGACCGCCCCGAGGAGCGCCGCCGAGGCGCCGACCTTGCGGTAGCGCTCGAGGGAGGCGGCGGCGTCCTCGGCCGTCATCTCCTTGCCGTTGTGGAACTTCACGCCCCGGCGCAGGGTGAAGACGTAGGTCTTGCCGTCCTCCGAGATCTTCACGCCCTCGGCGAGGTCGGGCACGGGCTTGGCGTTCTCGTCCCGGGCGTAGAGGGTCTCGTAGATGTGCAGGTTGATGTTGCGCGCCGCCTGCGCCGAGGTCACGTGCGCGTCGAGCGACGGCGGGGCCTGCGCGATGGCGATGACCACGTCGCCGCCTTTCGTCTGAGCCTGCGCCAGGGTGCCGAGAAGCGTCGCCGCCGCGAGCGCCAGGCCGAACCGCGTCCTTGTCCCGATCATCCGATCCTCCGCTTGTTGCGTGGCCGAGCCGAGTTTCTCCCGGTCTTCATTCGGGGCCGAAGCCCGATTTCACGCGGCGCTGGCGCCGCTCCGAAGGCGGCGTGAGAAGCCGCCCGGACGTTGGATCGTAGGATTGTATACGATTTGGGAGGTGTCAACAGCGCGGCCGTCCGCCGGAGCCTCAGCGTGGCACGAGCGCGCGCAGCGCGTAGACGACGGCCGTGAAGGCGAGAAGGCTCGCCGCGTAGAGCGCGACGAACCACAACAGGCGCCGGCCGCGCCCTTTGCGGTCGGGCTCCCCTGCCCCGCTCACGAATAGCCGCCGCCCTTGATGTCCTCGGCCACCTTGCCGCGGAAGACCCAGTAGGCGTAGGCCGTATAGGCGAAGGTGAGCGGCATCACGATCGCGAAGCCGATCAGGGCGAAGAGCTGCGAGTTCACCGTATTGGCGGCCTGCCAGATCGTCACGTTCGGCGGCACGATATACGGGAACAGGCTGATGCCGAGGCCGAGATAGCCGAGCAGGAACAGGGCGATCGAGAGCACGAACGGCCGGTAGTGCCGCCCCGTCTCGAGCGCCCGCCAGATGCCGTACGCGGTGAGCGCGGTGACGATCGGCACCGGCGAGAGGAATGCGATGTTCGGCCAGGAGAACCATCGCCGCTCGATCTCGGTGCCGAGGAAGGGCACCCACAGGCTGACGATCGCCATCGCGACGATCACCCCGACGAGGAAGCGGGTCGCCATCCGCCGGGCCCAGATCTCGAGCTCGCCCGTGGTCTTCATCACGCACCAGGTGGCGCCCAGCAGCCCGTAGCCCAGAATCAGGCCGATCCCGGTCATCAGGCTGAAGGGGGTGAGCCAGTCGAAGGTGCCGCCGGCGAAGTCGCGGCCCTGGATGGTGAAGCCCTGCACGAAGGCGCCGAGCACCACGCCCTGGAAGAAGGTCGCGGTCAGCGATCCGTAGTGGAAGGCGTAGTCCCACAGCCGCTTCGAGCGCTCCGCCTTGAAGCGGAACTCGAAGGCGACGCCCCGGAACACCAGCGCGATCAGCATCAGGAGGATCGGGATGTAGAGCGCCGGCATCAGGAGCGCGTAGGCGAGGTGGAACACGGCAAAAAGGCCGCCGCCGCCGAGGATGAGCCAAGTCTCGTTGCCGTCCCAGACCGGGGCGACCGAGAACATCATGCGATCGCGCCAATTGTCGTTGTGGGCGGCGTTGAACAGGATGCCGACGCCGAGATCGAACCCGTCGGCGATGACGTACATCGCCACGGCGATCGCGATCAGCCCGGCCCAGATCAGGGGCAACCAGAAGGCGAGTCCCTCGTGTTCCATGCCGTAGCCGAACATGGCGCCCTCCTTCAGCGTTGCGGCAGGCCCTTGTACCCGGGTGGCCCGGCGAGGCTCTCGTCGGGCACCGAGAACGGGCGCTTCGGCTTCTTGGCGAGGTCGTCGCCGCGGATCTCCTCGACCGGCTCGGGGCCGCGCCGCAGGAGCTTGGCGAGGTAGTAGCTGCCGAAGCCGAAGATGATCGAATAGGCGACGACGAAGATGGCGAGCGTCGCCGCCACCGCCCCGCCCGCGATGGGCGACACAGCGTCGGCGGTGCGCATCACCCCGTAGACGACGAAGGGCTGGCGGCCGATCTCGGCGGTGAACCAGCCGAACAGAACGGCGCCGAACCCCGACGGGGTCATGATCATCGCCGCCCGCAGGAACCAGCGGTTCTCGAACAGGGTCCCCTTCCAGCGCAGCCACAGGCTCCAGAAGCCGAGGATCACCATGGCGAACCCGATCCCGACCATGATCCGGAACGAGAAGAACACCGGCCAGACCGGCGGCCTGTCCTCCCGCGGCACGTCCTTCAGTCCGGGGATCACCCCGCCGCGCTCGAAGGTGAGGATGTAGCTCGCGAGATACGGGATCTGGACCGCCCAGCGGTTCGTCTCCGCCTCCTCGTCGGGCCAGGCGAACAGGACGAGCGGCGCGCCGCCCTGGCGCTCCCAGTTGGCCTCGATGGCGGCGAGCTTGGTCGGCTGGTATTTCAGGACCCCGTGCCCGTGCAGGTCGCCGATGACGATCTGGATCGGCGCGCAGATCGCCGCGAACCACATGGCCATCGAGAGCGAGCGCCGCGCGCCCTCGACCTTGTGCGCCGGCACCTCGCCGGCGCGCAGGATCATCCAGGCCGACATGCCGGCGACCGCGAAGGCGGTCGTCAGGTAGGCCGCCATGACCATGTGCGCGAAGCGCAGGGGGAAGGACGGGTTGAAGACGATCTCGAACCAGTTCACCGGCACGGCGAGGCCGTTCTCGATGGCGTAGCCGGCTGGCGTCTGCATCCAGGAATTCGCGGACAGGATCCAGAAGGCCGAGATGAGGGTGCCCAGCGCCACCATGCAGGTGGCGAAGAAGTGCAGCCGGTCGCCGACCCGCTCCCAGCCGAACAGCATGATGCCGAGGAAGGCCGCCTCGAGAAAGAAGGCGGTGATGACCTCGTAGGCGATGAGCGGCCCGAGCACGTTGCCGGTGAAGTCGGAGAAGCGCGACCAGTTGGTGCCGAACTGGTAGCTCATCACGATTCCCGACACGACCCCGAGGCCGAAGGAGACGGCGAAGATTTTCACCCAGAACCGGAACAGGTTCCGGTACATCGGGTCGCCGGTGCGCAGCCACTGGAACTCGAGCGCCGCGAGCCAGCTCGCGAGGCCGATCGTGAAGGACGGGAAGATGATG
>DATLFZ010000095.1:0-3443 GCA_035540795.1 Beijerinckiaceae bacterium
GGACTTCCGAGGCACGCTGGCGACGCACGGCCTGCCGCCCCTCCCGGCTCCTCGACGGCGGCCGACCGCGCGGCGGCGCCACCGCCCGGCGTCGCCGTCGCGTCGCTCGCTTTCGAGCGGTCGCCGGATCGGGCGCCGCTCCGCCCTTCCGTGGTGAGCGGCCCGGCCGCGCCGGGTGAGTCGGCCGCGTCGGCCGCATCGGGCGCGCCGACCCCGGAGCACGTCTCCGCCAATCCTGGGCCGGCTCAGACCGTCCCACCCCGCCGCGACGACAACCCGAGCGCCGACGAACCGGGAACCGCCGGGCCGCCGACGCCCCGGAGCGTCCGCGACGAGGCGCCGGAACCGGGCCTGCGCCCGGCCGAACCGATCGAGCTCCGCCCGGCCGGGCCGCACCGGGCGTCGCCCGCGGCCCCGGTCGATCGTCCCTTCCCGGCGGCCTATCCGACGTCTCTCGCCGCGGTGCCGGTGGAGATCGGGGCGAAGCTGCTCGCCGGGGTCAACCGGTTCGAGATCCGCCTGGACCCGCCCGAGCTCGGGCGCGTCGACGTGCGCCTCGAGATCGAGGCGGACGGGGGCGTCAAGGCGCGCCTCGTGGTCGACCGGGTCGACACGCTCCATCTCCTCCAGCGCGACGCGCGGACGCTCGAACGGGCCTTCGAGCAGGCGGGCCTGAAGCCGAGCGAGGGCGGCATCGACCTGTCCCTGCGCGACCAGCCGGGCCAGCACCAGGCTCAGCATCGCCAGGAGGCGCCGTCCGGGCGTGCGCCGACCGGCGCTCCCCCGCCCCGCCAAGACGATCACGAACCAGCCGAGAAGCCGCTGCGCGTCACGTGGCGCGGCGGCGTCGACCTGCGCATCTGAAGGAGCGGCCCGTGACCGACGTCACCGCAGCGACTGCCGGCCCCACCACCGGGCCCTCGGGCGCGAAGCGCACCGGCATCGCCGACAACTTCGACGCCTTCCTGCTCCTGCTCACCACCCAGCTGCGCAACCAGAGCCCCCTCGAGCCGCTCGACACCAACCAGTTCACGCAGCAGCTCGTGCAGTTCGCCTCGGTGGAGCAGCAGCTCAAGAGCAACGAGACGCTGAAGGCGCTCCTCGCCGGGGCCAAGGCCTCGACCATGTCGACCGCGGCCTCCTTCATCGGCAAGGAGGTGACCGCCGAGGGCGCGACCACCCGGCTCGGCCCGGACGGTGCCGCCTGGGTCCTCGACGCCGCCCGCCCGGCGAGCCAGGCGACGATCGTGATCCGGGACCGGGAGGGAAGCATCGTCGCGACCTCGACGAAGTCCCTCGCCGCCGGCCCCCAGTCGCACCGGTGGGACGGCCGCACCTCGACCGGACTGCCGGCACCCGCTGGCGAGTACACGATCACGGTGACGGCCCGGGACGCGGCGGGGCAGGCGGTCCCCGTCCGCACGGTGATCTCGGGGCGGGTCGACGGGGTCGACATGACCGGCGACCTGCCCGCCCTCGCCATCGGCGCGCTGCGCATCCCGCTCGCCAACGTCAAGTCGGTCGGCCAGGCGGCCCCGTGAGGTGCAGATGCCCGCTAATCTCCAGATCCGCTTAGGCAAATCTTAAATGCAGCGGCCTATCGTCCCATTCGACGTGGTCAGTCGAGTGTGTGAGCGTACCATGGCCGAACCCCTGCGCCCGAGGGTCAAGTATGTCATCGGACCCGACGGCAGCCCGCTGACGATCGCGGACCTGCCCCCATCCAACACCCGGCGCTGGGTCATCCGCCGCAAGGCCGAAGTCGTCGCCGCCGTCCGGGGCGGCCTCCTCAGCCTCGACGAGGCGTGCCAGCGCTACACCCTCACCACCGAGGAATTTCTGAGCTGGCAGGCCTCCATCGACCAGCACGGCCTCGCCGGCCTTCGCACCACCCGCATCCAGCATTACCGGCAGTAGGATCGCCCGCCCGAGATTCGGGCTGACGGCAGGCCCCTGTGCCCATAGTCTCCGGGGCGTCCGCCGCCGGAGACCTCCATGACCCCGCGCATCGCGCTTCTCGGCTTCATGCTCGAGTCGAACGCCTTCTCGCCGGTGGCCGAGGAGGCCGAGTTCCGCGAGAAGCATTGGATCGAAGGCGAGGCCATCGTGGCCGACGCCCGCGCGGACACGCCGCGCGATCCGGGCGGGCTCAGCGGCTTCTGCCGGGCCATGGACGCGACCGGGTCCTGGACGCCGGTGCCCCTCGTCATGACGACGGCCGGGGCGAGCGGGCCGGTCGAGCAGGGTTTTTTCGACCGCTACGTCGCCCTCGTGGAGGAGCGCCTGCGGGCGGCGCTGCCGGTGGACGGGGTCTACGTCCAGGCCCACGGGGCGGCCCGCGGCACGGTCGATCCCGACCCGGAGGGGACGCTCTTCGCCGCGATCCGCCGCATTGTCGGCCCCGAAATCCCGGTCGTCGCCACCCTCGACCTGCACGCCAACGTGTCGGCGAAAATGGTCGAGGAGACGGACCTCCTGATCGCCTACCTGACGAACCCGCACACGGACATGGCGGACAGGGGCGAGGAGGCCGGGCGCGCCATGCGCGAGCTTCTGGCGGGGGTGCGCACGGCGAAGGCGTTCGTCCAGGTGCCGATCCTGCCGCCGCAGGTGGCGCTCTTGAGCGACCGCGGCCCCTACGGCGAGGCCATCGCCAAGGGCCAGAGCCGGGTGAAGGGGCCGATCCTCAACGTCTCGGTGCTCGGCAATTTCAGCTTCGGCGACAGCCCCAAGACCGGGATGAGCGTGATCGTGACGAGCCGGGGCGACCAGGAGGCCGCCGACGCGCTCGCCCGCGAGCTCGCCCATGACCTGTGGAACGCGCGCCACCGCTTCGTGCCGAAGCTTCTCTCGATCGAGGACGCCACCCGGCGCATGCGGGCGACGCTCGACGACCCGAACCGGCCGCCGGTGATCTTCGCCGACGTCGCCGACAATCCGGGCGGCGGCGGCGCCGGCAACACGGTCGCCATCCTGAGGAGTTTCCTGGACGCCGGCCTGCGGCAGGTCGGCTTCGCCGTGCATACCGACCCGGGCCTCGTCGCCGAGGCGCACCGGCTCGGAAAGGGCGCGCGCTTCCCCGCCCGCCTCAACCGGGACGATCCCGACCCGGCGAACCGGCTCGAGGCCGAAGCGGAGGTGATGGCGGTGAGCGACGGCGAGATCGTCGGCCGGCGCGGCTTCATCGGCGGGCGCCGCTTCAGCCTCGGCCCCTCGGCCTGGCTGCGGCTCGGCGGGCGCATCGACGTGGTGTTCATCTCGATCCGGCACCAATGCTTCGATACGCAGATGCTCGAGCATCTCGGCCTGAAGGTCGCCGACTTGCGCGGCATCGTGGTGAAGTCGCGCGGCCACTTCCGGGCCGGCTTCGACGACCTCTTCGCCGACGAGAACATCCTGGAGGTCGACGGCCCCGGCCTCGCCACCCCCGTCCTCACCCGCGT
>DATLFZ010000096.1:0-7702 GCA_035540795.1 Beijerinckiaceae bacterium
GCTCGATCGTGTCGGCGCGGCGCTCGCCGACACGATCGAGCGGCTCCACCGGGACGGCACCACGGCGAAGCTCGAGGCCCTGCGGGCGCAGGTCCCCGCGGGTGCCCTCGACCTCCTGCGCGTTCCCGGCCTGAAGCCCCAAAAGATCCTGCAGCTCGTGGAACGGCTCGGGATCGACGGGGTCGAGGCGCTGGAGCGGGCCTGCCGCGAGGGGCGGGTGGCGGCGGACCGCAAGCTCGGGCCGGCGCTGCAGGCGAGCCTCCTCGACGGCATCGCGCTGATGCGCGCCTCCGAGGGGCTGCACCTGATCCACCGGGCGGCCGACCTCCTCGGAGCGGCCGAAGCGGGCCTGCGCGCCGCCCGGCCCGATCTGACCCGCGTCGCCGCCGCCGGCGATTTCCGCCGCGGCTGCGAGCTGGTGCGGCGGATGGCGCTGGTCGCACAGGCGCCGGAACGGGGCATCCGGCGCGGCGGCGGCACCGTCGAGATCTGGACCGCGGACGCACCCCGGTACGGCGTCGCCCTCGCGCTGGCCACCGGCTCGCCGGAGCACGTGCGGGGGCTGCAGGAGCAGGCGGCGGAGAAAGGTTTTCGCCTCGACCAAAAGGGCCTTTTTCGCGGGCGCCGCCTCGTGCCGTGTCCGGAGGAGCGCGACCTCTACGCGGCGCTCGGCCTCGCCTTCGTCGAGCCCGAGCTGCGGGAGGGGAGGGGGGAGCTCGACCTCGCCGCCGCCGGCCGGCTGCCGAACCTCGTCCGGGACGAGGACCTGCGCGGCCTTCTCCATTGTCACACCGTTGCGTCCGACGGGGGCGACACCCTCGAGGCCATGGCCGAGGCGACCCGGCGGCGCGGCTATTCCTATCTCGGCATCGCCGACCATTCCCGCAGCGCCGCCTATGCCGGCGGGCTGTCGATCGCGCAGGTCGCGGCGCAGCAGGAGGAGATCGACGCCCTGAACGCCGCCTTCGACGGCGCCTTCCGCATCTTCAAGGGGATCGAGTCGGACATCCTGGAGGACGGGTCCCTCGACTATCCGGACGAGGTGCTGGAGACGTTCGACTTCGTCGTCGCGAGCGTGCACGGGCGCTTCCGCCTCGACGAGACGGCCCAGACCGCCCGCATCGTCCGGGCGGTCGAGAACCCGTTCACCACCATTCTCGGTCACATGACCGGGCGCCTGCTCCTGCGGCGGGAAGGCTACCGGGTCGATGTGGAGGCGGTGCTGCGGGCCTGCGCGGCGAACGACGTGGCGGTCGAGGTCAACGCCAACCCGCACCGGCTCGACCTCGACTGGCGCTGGCACGCCCGCGCCCTCGAACTCGGCTGCCGGATCAGCATCAATCCCGACGCCCACAGCACGGACGAGCTCGACCTCACCCGCTGGGGCGTGCTGATGGCCCGCAAGGGCGGCGTCCCGGCGCCAAGCGTGCTGAACGCGTCGAGCGCGGAGGAGCTCGACGCCTTGTTCGCGGCCCGACGGGCCCGCCGCGGGCGGAGCGGCCCGCCCGCGCGGGGGCTCAGGCGGCTGAGCGCGAGACCTCCGCCGCGGCGGTGATCATCGCTTCGGCGAGGAGGTTGTAGGCCTCGGCCCAGGCGGCGCGGGCCCGGTCGTCGAAGGCCGGCTCGAGCCGCGCCTCGAGCACGTCGAGGAGGGCCGCGCCGACGATGTCGTAATGGTGCGGCTTCACCCCGTAGGCGACGTGGCGGATGCCGAGGGCGCGCACGTCGTCGAGGACGGAATCGAGATCGTCGAGCCGGTCGACCACGTGGCCCAGCATGGCGACGAGCTTGGCGCCCTGGACCGTCGGCTCGGTCTTGAAATAGGCGCGCAAGCCCGGCTCGCGCTCGAACAGGCGCGTGTAGAAGGCGTCGGCGAGGCCTGCGGCATCGTCCGCGAGCCGGTCGAAGCCGGCGCGAACGCGCCGGATGGCGTCTGGGGTCACGGGGCTGCACCTCGATCGCAGCCACCATGCGCCCGATTTGTTTCGATCCCGTGCCGCGTCGGCGGACGTCAGGCCGGCTCCGCGCCGTCGGGGAGGGGTTCGGCGCCCCGGGCCGGCGCGCCGGGCTGCGGCGGCACGAACATGTAGCCCCGCCCGCGCACCGTGACGATGGCCTCGGTCTCGAGCTTCTGGCGCAGGCGGGCGATGCGGGTGTCGATGGCGCGGTCGAAGGCCTCGTAGCTCTCGGCCGGGGCGAGGCGCAGCAGCTCGTCGCGCGTGAGCACCTGGTTCGGCCGGCTCGCGAAGGTGCGGATGAGCAAAACCTCGCCCGGCCCGAGCCGCTCGGGCGGATGCCCGACCCGGAGCATGCGCGCGGCGGTGAGGTCGACGGTGACGGATTCGAGCGGCACGAGGTGACGGTCGGCGCGGCCGTAGCGGCGCAGCAGGCCGGCGACCCGGGCGGCGAGCTCCTGCGGCTCGACCGGTTTCACCACGAAGTCGTCGGCCCCGAGTTCGAGCCCGACGACCCGCTCGATCGGATCCGGGTTGCCGGTGAGGATGAGCACCGGGCCGATCCCGTCCGCGTGCAGGCGGCGCAGGGCGGCGAGCCCGCTCTCGCCGGGCATGTTGAGGTCGAGCACGATGAGGTCGACCTTGCCCCGCGCCAGCACCGCGTCGAGCTCGGCCGTGCTCGGGGTCAGGACGACCTCGTGGCCGAGATCCGACAGGTACTCCGCATAGGCCTCGGCGAGGTCGACCTCGTCGTCGACGATGACGATCTTGGCGCGGCTGTGCACGCACGGCCCCCGAATTCTGTCCGGCCGTCCTTGGGACGTGCCGCTGGGTCAAGCTTACCAGCCGGCGAGGGCCGCGCCAGCCCGCTTTGTAGGCAGGCGTTCACGTTTCAGCGGGCCGTGTCGTCCGGGAACGGAACGAAACACGGGCGTCGAACGCGCGACATCGCGCCGAAAGCGTCGCCATTCAAAAACGGTCCCATCGCGATCGGCCCCGCAGAGGCCGACAGGGAGTGACCGTCATGATCAGACCCGTTCACCTCGCCCGGCTCGCCGCCGTCGCCGCCTTCGCCGGCGTCGCGTTCTCGGGCGTCGCGCCGGTGGTCGGCGAGCAGGTCGCCGCGACGCCCGCGGGCGTCCGCACCGCCGCCCTCCCGTCCGGCACGCTGCGCAAGGACGACCGCGTCCCCGCCGCCCGCGACCAGGGCCTGCGACGCACCCCGGAGCGCTGCGAGCGCATCGTCTCCGCCTCGTGCCCCGCCCGGACCGTCACCCGCACCGCCGCCCTCTTCTGACACCCGAACCGCACCGAGAGGAAACCGCCATGACCCGCTTCGCCGCCCTCGCTTTCGCGCTCGCCACCGTCGCCGGCCTCGGCCAGGCCCAGGCCTCGGCCAATCTCGACATGTACGAGACCCTGATCCGCCCCTTCGTCCAGGGCAGCGCCGCGGCCCCGATCGCCGCCTCGCCGCGGATTCCGCGGGAGGTCGTCGCCTATGCCGGGCCCGAGGCGCCCGGGACCGTCGTCGTCTCCACCTCGGAGCGCCGGCTCTACTTCGTGCTCGAGGGCGGGCGGGCGATCCGCTACGGCATCGGCGTGGGCCGGCCGGGCTTCGAGTGGTCGGGCGTGCAGCGGGTGAGCCGCATGGCCGAGTGGCCGGCCTGGACGCCCCCGCCCCAGATGCTCAAGCGCCGGCCCGACCTGCCGCGCTACATGGAAGGCGGCGAGGACAACCCGCTCGGCGCCCGGGCCATGTATCTCGGCAGCACCCTCTACCGCATCCACGGCTCGAACGAGCCGCACACGATCGGCGAGGCGGTGTCGAGCGGCTGCATCCGCATGCTCAACGAGGACGTGGTCGACCTCTACAGGCGCGTGAAGGTCGGCACCAAGGTCGTCGTCCTGCGCTGACCCCTCTCCAGCGCGAGCGCTTCATGCCGGCGCAGGGCTCCCCTGCGCCGGCACGAACACGTAGCCCTCCCCGCGCACGGTGCGGATCAGCTGCGGATCGTCCGGATCGGCCTCGAGCTTGCGCCGCAGGCGGGTGATGCGCACGTCGACGCTGCGGTCGCTGCCGCCGTCCCCCGCCTGGGCGAGCTCCAGGAGCTGGCTGCGCGACAGGACCCGGTTCGGCCGGGTCGCCAGCGCTTCCAGGAGGTCGAGTTCCGCGGGCGTGAGGACGATGGAGGTGCCGTCCCGGGTCAGCCGGCGGCTGTCGAGGTCGAGCAGGTAGGGCCCGACCGGGAGCTGCCGGCCAGGCCGGGGCGCCTCGGCCGCCGGGGCCGGGGGCTCGTGCACCGGCCGCTCCTCGAGCCGCCGAAGAAGGCTGCGGATCCGGGCGAGGAGCTCGCGCAGCTCGTAGGGTTTCACGAGATAGTCGTCGGCCCCGATCTCGAGGCCCACGACCCGGTCCGCCGGGCGGCCGGCCGCCGTCGCGAAGATGATCCCCGGCGCCCGCGGCCGGCCGGTGAGCCAGCGGGCGAGGGAGCGCCCGTCCTCCCCGGACATGGCGATGTCGAGCACCGCCACGTCGACGCTCTCGCGGGCGATCAGGGCCCGGAACTCCTGCGCGTTGGCCGCGGCGAGGACCCGCAGGCCGCGGCCCGACAGGAACTCGACCACCGCTTCGCGCAGGTCGTCCTCGTCCTCGACGATGGCGACGGTCGACATCCGAAAAACCCCCTCGCCGGACCCGCCCGGCTCCCCCGGGACGGATGAAATCTTGGCGAAACGAAGCTTGTCAATGCGCGACACACGCCCGGAGCACGCCGCCGCTACACCCGCAGGCAACGCCGGACGCCGGCGACCCCGACCCTTTCTGGACGACCCGCCATGGACACCGCGACCCACGCCGCCCCGCGTCACTTCTCCCTCGCCGCCGCCACGATCGGCTTCCTGTCCTCGACCTTCGGCCTGATCACCCTCATGGTGATGCTCGCGGCCGCGTGAGCGCGGGCCCGGCCGTGCCGGTGCCGCGCCCGCCGCGCTCCGCGGAAGCGGTTTCCGCGGGCGGACCCGCGCGCCGGGCGCTTGACTCCGGGCTTGGAACAAACGTAGAACGATGCCGATGTCCCGAGAATTGCGGGGACAGGAGGCCCCGGCGGGGCGGGTCCGGGTTGTGGCGGCGGGCCGGACCGGCGACAAGCGGCGGAAAGGAGAGGCGCGATGGCTGGCAGCGTGAACAAGGTGATCCTGATCGGCAACCTCGGACGGGATCCGGAGGTGCGGCGGCTGGGATCGGGCGAGCCGGTGGTGAACCTGCGCCTCGCCACGACGGAATCCTGGCGCGACAAGGGCAGCGGGGAGCGCAAGGAGCGCACCGAGTGGCACAACGTCGTGATCTTCAACGAGAATCTGGCGCGGATCGCCGAGCAGTACCTGAAGAAGGGCTCCAAGGTGTATGTCGAGGGCCAGCTCCAGACCCGGAAATGGCAGGACCAGTCCGGGCAGGAGAAATATACCACCGAGGTGGTGCTCCAGCGCTTCCGGGGGGAGCTCACCCTGCTCGACGGCCGCGGCGGCGGCGGCGGCGACTATGCCGAGGAGGGCGGGCGCGGCGATTTTGGGCGCTCCTCGCCGATCGAGCGGCGCCCGGCCGCCCAGGGCGCCGGCGGCCGCATGAACGACCTCGACGACGACATCCCCTTCTAGGTTGAGGGCTCCTTAACCACGACGGGTTAGCTCTCGGGGCATGGTGGTCCGCAAGCGCGCCCGCGCGATCCTCGTGCCTCTCGTGCTCTACGGCGTCTCGGCGCTGGTGGTCGGGTATTTCGTCCACCACGCCCACAACGGCGACCGCGGCCTCGACATGAAGCGCCAGCTCAAGATCCAGGCGCACGAGATCACCGCCGAGCTCGACGAGCTGCGCGCCGAGCGCGCCGATTGGGAGCGCCGCATCGCCCTCCTGCGCAGCGACCAGATCGACCGCGACCTGCTCGAGGAGCGGGCCCGCACCATGCTCGGCCGCGTCCACCGCAACGACCTCGTCGTGATCACCGGCCGGTGACGCTGCGGCAGGCGGAAACTGCCGATCAACTGAATTCGAGGTGATCGAAAAAGATCAATATCTACCAATGGCTTGAACGCCGATCTTGCCGACGCGTTCCGTCGCGCGGCCCCTCGCTTTCCGCGTTCGGCTGCGCTACAAGTTGCCCGGAGAGAACGCTCGGAGGAAACGATGGCCGTGGCTGCTCGCAGCGCGGGCCGCGCCCAAGGCGCGTCCAAATCGTCCGGAGCCAAGGGCGGAAAATCGCCCGGCCGCAAGAGTCCCGAAGCCCCGAAATTCACCAAGGACGAGGAGCTCCACGCCTACCGGGAGATGCTGCTGATCCGCCGCTTCGAGGAGAAGGCGGGCCAGATGTACGGCATGGGCCTGATCGGCGGCTTCTGCCACCTCTATATCGGCCAGGAGGCCGTCGTCGTCGGCATGCAGATGGCGACGAAGGAGGGCGACCAGGTCATCACGGGATACCGGGACCACGGCCACATGCTGGTCTGCGGCATGGATCCCAAAGGCGTCATGGCCGAGCTCACGGGCCGCCGCGGAGGCTACTCCAAGGGCAAGGGCGGCTCGATGCACATGTTCTCCAAGGAGAAGCACTTTTACGGCGGCCACGGCATCGTCGGGGCGCAGGTTTCGCTCGGCACCGGCCTCGGCTTCGCCAACTGGTACCGGGACAACGGCAACGTCTCGCTCACGTATTTCGGCGACGGCGCCGCCAACCAGGGCCAAGTCTACGAGAGCTTCAACATGGCGGCGCTGTGGAAGCTGCCGGTCGTCTACATCATCGAGAACAACCGCTACGCCATGGGCACGGCGGTGAGCCGCGCCTCGGCCCAGACCGATTTCTCGAAGCGCGGCCTGTCCTTCAACATCCCCGGCGAGCAGGTCGACGGCATGGACGTGCGCGCCGTGCGCGAGGCCGGTCAGCGGGCGATCGACTACGCGCGGGGCGGGCAGGGGCCGTACATCCTCGAGATGATGACCTACCGCTACCGCGGACATTCCATGTCGGACCCGGCCAAGTACCGCACCAAGGACGAGGTCGCCCGCATGCGCGAGGAGCACGACCCGATCGAGCAGGTGCGACGGCGCCTCCTCGACCAGTGGAAGGTCGGCGAGGACGCACTCAAGAAGATCGACGGAAAGGTCCGCGAGATCGTCAACGAGGCGGCCGAGTTCGCCACCCACGATCCCGAGCCGGACGTGTCGGAACTTTGGACCGACGTGCTCGTCGAGACCTGAGATTATAACATGCCAGATGCAGACGAGTTCATCCTTGGGCAGATTGCAAAGTTGTCTGGAGAGCTTGATGCACGCCGAGCCGAGCAAGTCCGAAAGATGTTAGCCAAGACCGAGAAGCACTTAGTTGCTCTCTTCTATCACGAGCGGTCTAGGTCTATCATGAACCAGATGCACACCTGGGTGCTTGTAAAACTACTTATGGACAGCGCAGAGAAGCCGGATCAGCAGGTTTCTATGCTCGCCGCAAGTAGGATCATAATGGAATGGGTCAGAAATAATGTGGTTGTGTTCAAGAATGACTTGCGCTCTCAGCCCCGAGCTCGCACCAGCAACAATCCTGCCGGACTAGTGACTATGGAAATCGGTCTACTTTTATACGACGGTCTTATTACGCTGACCCCAACGGGACGTGAATTAATAATGGACTTGCGACCCAAAATGTCGGCCTGGCATGTTTTTTTAGAGACGTTGCCGCTCACAAGGGGGCATTACTTCTAGG
>DATLFZ010000097.1:0-15410 GCA_035540795.1 Beijerinckiaceae bacterium
CGCCTTCCCGACCGAGGCCGGTAAACTTGAGGAGCCAGGGGCCCTCGGCCGTGTGCAGCAGGAATTTTCGGCGCTCCTGCGCCACGTTGGCGGGCGGCCAGGCCGCCTCCGGAAGGCGCCGCGCGCGCCAGGCGCCACCCGAAAGGTCCTCGAGCGGCGCGACGGCTTCGCCGACGAGGTCGGCGACGAAGCGTTCGAGCCGGTGGGCCGGCTGTCCGCCCAGGACGAGGTCGTCGAAGGCGACGAAGGGCCGCGCGGCCCGGGCCCAGCGCTCCCGGTGGCGCGGGCTCGCCTCGGGGCCGAGATCGCCGCCGTGGCCGGGGAAGAAGCGGATCCGCTCCGGCGGGACGCCCCGGGCTTCGAGCGCGTCGGCGACGGCGCCGAACGAGCTGCCGGAGAGCCCCGGGCCCTCGTCCACCACCGCCCAGCGGAGATTGGGGTCGACGACAAGGCCGCGCTCGAGAGCGACCTCGCGGCGAAACGGGTGTCCGGTCGGGCGCACGGTGATCGGCGGTGGTGCGCCGAGCACGGCGGCGACGATCGCGGAAAGGCCGGTGCCGACGCTGCGGATGCCGACGACCCTGGTCGGCGCGAGCGGAAGGGTCGCCGCCGCCGCGCCGTAGGCTTCCGGGTAGAGGGCGTAGAAGGCGAAGCCCTCCGGGCGGCGCACGACGATCTCCGGCGGAAGCGGGACGCTTTGGAGCGGGTCGAGCAAAGCCGGGGAGGGGAGCGGCGCGTCGAAGCCGCCGCGCCACGAGGCCCAGACCGCGGCGGCGAGCGCCGTCAGGGCCGTCATGCAGGCCTCCTGCGCCGGCGTGGCGGTATCCGCGCCGCGGGCGGCGAAGTCGGCGTCGGCGACGCCCTGAGCGAGTTCGCCCAGTTCCATGAAGGCGGCGACGAGTTCCTGGTGCCGCAGGATCCCGGCCGGCCGGTCCGGCAGGCCGGCGAGGGCGGCGGCGATGCGCCCCAGCACGGCGCGGGGGTCCTCGCGCCGCTCCCCGTCGCCGTAGACGAGCATCAGGCGGTTTCCAGGTGGCGGTAGGCGATGGCCTTGAACGCGTCGAAATGCGGGACGTCCCAGGCGGCGCCGCAGGCCTCGCGGTGGGCCTCGAGCCAGGCGCGCCAGGCTTCGTATTGCGCCGGGCTAGGGGAGACGAGGGCGCGCCGGTCCTTGGCGAGCGCGAGCGCGTCGAGGGGCGCGAGGCCCCGGTCCACCAGCACGCACAGGGCGAGCGTCGCCGAGCGGCCGATGCCGTGCTCGCAATGGATCAGCACGCGCTCGTCCCGGTCGAGGTGGCGGCCGGCGAAGGCGACGCCGGCGTCCAGGGCCTCGGGCGTCAGGGCGCAATGGTCCTGCGTCGGCAGGTGCAGGAAGGCGATGCCGCAGCGGAAAAGCTCCTGCGGGTCGTCGCAGGCTTCGAGCCTCGCGTCGATCACCGCCCGGATCGCGAGGGCGTCGGCGAGATGCGCGGCGCGGCCGGCGGGAAAGCTCCCGCCGACCGCGAGACAGGGGGTGATCCAGCTGAGGTTCGGCTGCCAGTCCCTCACGGGCGGCCCCCGTCGGGACCGGACGGGTCAGGCCTGGAGGCGCTTCGCCAGGAACTGCTTGGCGCGGTCGGCGCGGGAGCGCTCCTCCTTCTGGACCTCGCGGAAGAACTGCGCCAGCTCCTGGTCGCCCGCCTCGTCGGCGTCGGTGGCGAATTCCTCATAGATCTCGGCGCCTTGCAGCGAATGGTAGAGAACGCTGACGAGGTCGTAGACGACGTCTCCGGTGCCGGTGGTCTGCTCGTCGCTGGCCATGGACGGTCTCCTTGCGGTCGGGCTGTCAACAAGGGGGCGGAGTCCCGGTTCCGGGCCTCCCGGATCACTCGGCCGGCGGTGGCGCCCGCATCTCGTCGCGTCCCGCGACCCGCTCCTTGCGCTCGGCGAGATCGGCGGCGAACCACGCCACCGTCTTGCGCAGGCCCTCTTCGAGGGGCACGA
This sequence comes from Beijerinckiaceae bacterium, assembly GCA_035540795.1. Classification (GTDB taxonomy): domain Bacteria; phylum Pseudomonadota; class Alphaproteobacteria; order Rhizobiales; family Beijerinckiaceae; genus JAJKJG01. The sequence continues at coordinate 1,984 of DATLFZ010000097.1, forward strand.
CCGGGCTCCAGCCGAGGAGCTTCTGGGCGAGGGCGATGTCGGGCCGGCGCCGGCGGGGATCGTCGACGGGCAGCGGCCGGGTGACCACCGGCGAGCGCGAGCCGGTCATGCGCAGCACCCGGGCGACGAGGTCCGTCACCGACAGCTCGTTCGGGTTGCCGAGGTTGACCGGGCCCGGCACCGGGCCGTCGTGGGCCACGAGGCGCATCATCCCGGCCACCAGGTCCGACACGTAGCAGAACGACCGCGTCTGCTCGCCGGTGCCGTAGACGGTGATCGCCTCGCCGGACAGGGCTTGGCAGATCACGTTCGAGACCACGCGGCCGTCGTCGGCGCGCATGCGCGGGCCGTAGGTGTTGAAGATGCGGGCGACCCGCACGTCCGCCCGCCCGGCTCGGGCGAAGTCGAAGGCGAGCGCCTCGGCGGCGCGCTTGCCCTCGTCGTAGCAGGCCCGCGGCCCGGTCGGGTTGACGTTGCCCCAGTAGCTCTCCTTCTGGGGATGGGCTTCCGGGTCGCCGTAGACCTCGCTCGTCGAGGCCTGCAGGAAGCGCGCGCCCTTGCCCTCGGCGAGCCGCAGCAGCGCGCGGGTGCCGACGACGCAGGTCATCATCGTGTGCTCGGGGTCGGCCTGGTAATGCGGCGGCGAGGCCGCGCAGGCGAGGTTGAGCACCGCGTCGAAGCGACCCGCCCGCAGGGCGCGCGGCAGGGGGCCGGTGACGTCGGCCTCGACGAAGTCGAAGCGCGGTTCGCGGGCGAGATGGCGCAGGTTGCGCCGGCGGCCGGTCAGCAGACTGTCGAGCGCCACGACCCGGGCGCCCTCGGCGAGGAACGCATCGACGAGATGCGAGCCGATGAAGCCCGCGCCGCCGGCAACGAGCACCTCTTTCCTCTGTGCCATGCGCTTTCCTTCCCGAAAGGGAGCGGGACCCGCCGGTCCAGCATCTTTGTACCCAACGCCCACGTTTGGGATTGCGTTCCATCCTCCTGGACTAGAAGCCTAGGGCGCGACCTCGGCCGCCAGACCGGCCCGCGCCGCCTCGCGCAGGTAGCCTTCGAGGGCCTCCGCCCGGTGCGCCGCGGTGTGCTCGGCGAGGACCCGGCGGCGCGCCGCCGCCGCGAGGCGCGCCCGGCGCGGCTCGCCTTCCTCCAGGAGTTCGCGCAACACCTCCTCCGGTCCCTGCGCGGGAACGATCTCGCGCCCGGCAGCCAGGATGGTCTCGAGGCCGGGCCAGACGTCGGAGACGATCGGCACGCCGCAGGCCGCCGCCTCGAACAGGCGCACGCTCGGGCTGTAGCCGGCCCGCACCATGTCGGCCCGGGTCACGTTGAGCGTGTAGCGGCAGCTCGCGTAGAAGGCCGGGTGCGCGGCCGGGGGGACGTGGTCGATCCTCTCCACGTTGGCGGGCCAGGGGATGTCCGGATATTGCGGGCCGGCGACGACGAAGCGCAGGTGCGGCGCCCGCCGGGCGGGCTCGACGAGGAGCCGCTCGAGCACCGGCTGCCGGTCCGGGCTGTAGGTGCCGAGATAGCCGAGGTCCCAGCGCCGCGGCCGCTCGAGGGGCGGATAGGCCTCCGGATCGACGGAGCAGTAAAGGGCGCGCGCGGCCGGCGAGCCGTACCGGTCCATGAGGAGGTCGAGCGTCGGCCCGCCGGTGAAGGACAGATACAGGTCGTAGCCGGCAATCAGCTCCGGCGAGAGGTACTCGTGGTCGCCGCGGGCGAGCTTCGCCAGCGTCACCGGCGTGTCGATGTCGTAGAAGGCGGTGACGCCGCGGGCGACCCGCTGCACCATGCGGCCGACGGCGACCCCTTCGGGCACGTAGGAGCCGACGATCACGGCATCGGCGCCGGCGAGGGCCTCGCGATGGGACTCAAGTTCGGACAGGTCCTCGTAGAAGACGAGCCGGCAATAGTCCGGGTGGCTCAGGTCCCGGTTGCCCGCGTACCAGGGCACGTCGCGTTCGAGGAACAGGATGTCGTGCCCGCGCGCGGCCAGCGCCTTCAGCAGCGCCCGGTAGGTGGTCGCGTGGCCGTTGCCCCAGGACGAGGACAGGCTGAGGCCGAGGACGACGATGCGCATCCTCATGCGACGCTCCGCTGCCGGCGGGCCGCCGCCTCCTCCCGCAGGATCGCGTCGACCTGGGCTCCGCGCAGGGCGTAGGTGTGCTCGGCGAGGACCCGCGCCCGGGCGGCTTCGCCGATCGCGCGGGCCCTGTCGCGGGTGAGGCCGCGGAGGTGCTCGGCGACGTCGGCCCCGTCGCGGGCGACCAGAACCTCCTCGCCGGGCTTCAGGAACAGCTCGATGCCCTCCCAGGCGTCGGTGACGAGGCAGCCGCCGGCGCCGGCCGCCTCGAACACCCGGGTCGCCGGCGAGAAGCCCACGTCCGCCATGCTGTCGCGGGCGACGTTCAGGACGGCGAGCGGGGTCGTGTTGAAGGCGTTGTGCTCGCGCGTGTAGACGTGGCCGATGTGCCGGACGTTGCCGGGCATCGCCTTCGTTTCCCAGCCGTTGCCGCCGACGAGGAAGGCGCGCTCCGGCATCCGCGCCGCGGGCTCGAGGAAGAACGTCTCGACCCGCGCCTCCCGGTCGGGCAGGCGGTTGCCGAGGAAGGCGAGGTCGCAGGCGAAGCGTGCGTCCGGCGGCACCGGAAAGTGCGTCGCGGGATCGAGGGCGTTGTAGATCGGCACGCAGCGGCGCGCCCCGAACCCTCGGTAGCCGGCGACGACCGGCGGCCCGCCGCCATAGGTCAGGACGAGATCGAGGGAGGGCATCGCCCGGTGCAGGGGATGGTCCGGCGCCCGCCGCAGCTCGGCGAGCGTCGCCGGGGCGTCCACGTCCCAGAAGATGCGCAGGGCCTCCGGCCGCGAGGCTGCGATCACCCCTTCGAGGAGCTCGTCGTCGAACACGCCGACGCCGCTCGCCTTGACGACCACGTCCGCACGGGCCGCCTCGGCGATCACCGCGCGCACGGCCTCCGGCGTCGCCGGGTAGACGCGGGACTCGGCCCAGTCCGGCGGGTCGATGTCCCGGTGCTTCTGGCGGTCGAAGGCGTCCGGCTCGTAGAAGGTGATGCGGTGCCCGCGCCGGGCGAGGTCGCTCAGGAGGCCCCGATAGTAGGTGGCGGCGCCGTTCCAGTAGGACGACAGAAGGCTCGAACCGTAGAAGGCGATCCTCATGCGACGGTCTCCGCGGCCGCGGGGGCCCGCAAGGTTTCGACGACGGCGAGAAGCTCCCGCGCCCGGTGGGCGCAGGTGTGCCGGGCCCGGATCGTGGCGGGGCCGCGGGCGGCAAGATCGGCGCGCAGGTCCGGGTCGGCGCCGAGCGCCCGGAGATGGCGTTCCATCCCGGTCTCGTCCGCGGCGGTGAGGTAGTCCCCGGGCCGGAACAGGCCCTCGCTGTCGCGCCAGGGCGCGCAGACCAGCAGGATGCCGCACGCGAGCGCCTCGAAGACCCGGATCGTCGGGATGCCGGGCAGGCGCTCGACGTAGAAGCGCCGCGGAACGTGCACGGTGGCAAGGTGGCGGGCGAAGAGGTCCGGCGCCCGGGCGTTGGGCAGCCAGCCGCGATGCCGGGCGCCGTGCCGGGCCAGCATGTCGAGGGCGTGGGCCGGGTAGCGGACGCCGTAGACGTCGAGGGGCAGGCCGACGGTCCGCGCCGGCCGCAGCAGGAAGCGCTCCAGCTCCTCGGTGCGCTCGTCGTCGCCCCAGTTGCCGATCCAGACGAGGCCCGACCGGTTAGTCTCTACCGCGGGCGGACGGAACAGGCGGGTGTCGGCGGCCTCGTGCCAGACGAAGACCCGGTCGCCCCAGCCCCAGCGGCGGTAGACCTCGGCGAGGGTCTCGCCGAAGGCGAGCACGCCGTCGTAGCCCTCGAGGTCGAACGCCCGGATCGCGTCCGGGTCGCTCACCGCCCGGTGGTGGGTGTCGTGGAACAGGAGCGTGAAGCGCTCGCGGCGGCGCAGGCGTCCGAGCGCCGCGACGAGGCGCGGATCGTTCCACTCGTGCACGACGACCACGTCGGCGCCGGCGACGGCGGCGGACAGGTCGAAGTCGGGGGCGTACTGCACCGAGGCGAGTTCGGGGTAGGCCGCGAAGGACGCCGCGGCGCCGGCCTCGCCGTGATCGGCGAGCAGGTTCTCGAGGCTCCAGGCGCCGGCGGGCTCGTAGGCGATCACGTCGTGCCCGGCCGCGATCAGCTCGCGCAGCACGCCGCGCAGGAAGTGCGCGTTGCCGTGGTTCCAGCACGAGCGCAGGGAGTGCGTGAAATACACGAACCTCACGCGGCAACTCCCTTGGCAGGCTGAACTTTCGGCCGCGTGAGCACGGAACGGTAGACCGCCAGCATGCTCTCGGCGGCGGCCTCCACGGTGTAGCGGGAGGACCGTTCCCGGGCGGCGGCGCCGAGGCGCTCGCGCTCGTCCCGATTCGCGCGCAGCGCCCCGATCGTCTCGACGACGGCGTCGTCGTCCACGGCGGGGACGAACCGCGCCGCCCCGTCCCACAGCTCGCGGAAGGTCGGGACGTCCGACAGGACGAGGGCGCAGCCCGCCTGCGCCGCCTCGAGCACCGCGAGCCCGAAGGGCTCGTAACGCGCGAGCGATGCGAAGATCGGCCGGCGGGACAGATGCTCGGCAACGGCGGCGTCGGAGAGTGCCCCGAGGGGCCGGACCGCCTCGAGCGCTATGCCGGCGCCGTTCGGGCCTTGCGTCGCGCCGGCGGCGAGGACCGGGACGGGCAGGCGCGCGGCGGCCCGGTCCAGGATCCGCAGGTTCTTGCCCTCGTCCCACAACCGGCCCGCGGTGAAGACGAAATCCTCGGCGGGCCGTTCCGGCCCCGCTGGCGGCCGGCGGCCGTTGTAGACGACGCTCGGCGCCGCGACGAGGCCGTAGCTGCGCCGGACCGCCTCCGCGAAGGCGTGCGTCGGGGCGACCAGCGCGTCCGCGGCGTGGAGCCCGCGCGCGACGGCCGCGGTGCGCCAGGCGAAGTCGGCCGGCAGCGGCCCGCCGCGGACCGCCTCCCACCAGGTCGCGACGCAGGAATGGCACACCGCCACCACCGGCGCCGGGAAGGAGGCCGCCGCCAGTGCCGGCGCGTTCAGCTGGATCACGTCGGGCCGGGCGCGGGCGGCGAGGGCGGCGATTCCCGCCGCCGCGCGCTCGATCTCGGACGCGGTCTCGGCCGTCCAGTCGAGGGGAAGCCCGGTCTCGATGAGGACGAGGCCCGGCACCGCGCGGGACTCGGCGGCCTGCGCTGCGGTCGGCGAGGGCCCGAGCACCGCGAGGGTGACGTCGGCGCGCCCGCCGAGCCCGCGGGCGAGGTCGAGGGCGTATTGCCAGACGCCGCCGACCGCGTCCGCGGTCATGAACAGCCGGAGCGGTCGGGGCAGGCTCGGCCCCGCGACGGCGGACCGCCTCATCGCGCGGCTCCCGCGGCGAGCGCCGGCGCGGGGGCGCGTTCCGCGGCGAGCCAATCCGCGAGCGCCGCCACCCCCTCCTGCCAAGGACGCGGCGGCTTCAGGTCGAGGTCGCGGGCGGCGCGGCGGGCGTCCGAGACGTAGTAGCGCTGGTCGCCGGCGCGCCAATCGGCGAAGTCGAGCTCGACCCGACGGCCGAGCAGGTCCTCGACGTAGCGCAGGAGCTGGCGCAGGCTGACCGCGTTCGCCGGACCGCCGCCGAGGTTGTAGGCGCGGCCCTTGACCGCCTCGATCCGCCGCCAGGCGGCGAGATAGGCGGCGATCGCGTCGGAAACGTCGAGCACGTCCCGCACCTGCCGCCCGTCGCCGTAGATGCTGATCGGCTCGCCCTCGATGGCGCGGATCAGGAAATGGGCGACCCAGCCCTGGTCCTCGGTGCCCATCTGCCGGGGACCGTAGATGCAGCTCATGCGCATCACCGCGGTCGGCACGCCGAAGCTGCGGGCGTAGTCGAGGACGTACTGGTCGGCGGCGCCCTTGGAGCAGCCGTAGGGGGTGTGGAAGTCGAGCGGCCGGTCCTCGCCGATGCCCGTCGCGCGCACCTTCGGGTCGGCGGGAAGGTAGGCGTCGTTGGTGCTCTCGAGGGCGAGGTCGCTGAGGTCGCCGTAGACCTTGTTGGTGCTGGCGAAGATCAGCGGCGGCGGCTCCGGGCGCCGGCGCAGGGCGTCGAGCAGGTGGAGCGTGCCGCGCACGTTGACGTCGAAATCCTCCCGCGGCTCGGCGAGGCTCGTCGTCACCGCGACCTGGGCAGCGAAGTGGAACACGGCGGCCGCGTCGCGGGCCGCGTCGGCGACGGCGGCCTCGTCGCGGATGTCCGCCACCGCCGCGGAGATGCGCTGCGGGTGGCGGCTCCTCAGCCAGTCGAGGTTGCGCTCGACCCCGGGCCGGGCGAGGGCGTCGTAGACCAGCACGTCGTGGCCCTCGCGGGCGAGGCGGTCGGCGAGGTTCGAGCCGATGAAGCCGGCCCCGCCCGTCACCAGGACGGGCCGGCGGCCGAGGATCGCGGGCGCCCGCCCCGTCATGCCACGAGGCCCCGCATTTCGAGCTCCTTGCGGGCTTCGGCGACCCGGTCCTGCGCCTCCTGGCGCGCGACCCATTCGGCGAGTTCGGCGAGCCCTTCCGAGAAGTCGCGCGTCGGCGCATAGCCGAGCTCGTCCCGGATCCGGCCGATATCGGCGATGCAGTGGCGGATGTCGCCGACCCGCGCCTTGCCGGCGATCTCGGGGGCGATGTCCCGGCCCATGGCCCGGGCGAGGAGGGCGGCCACTTCCGAGACCGTGCGGTTCTCGCCGCTGCCGACGTTGTAGACCTCGCCCGCCGCCCGCGGGTGGTCGAGGGCGAGGACGAAGGCCTGCGCCACGTCGGACACGTGGACGAAGTCGCGTCGCTGGCGCCCGTCCTCGAAGATCACCGGCGGCTTGCCGTTGTGCAGTCGCGAGGCGAAGATCGCGAGCACCCCCGTATAGGGGTTCGAGAGCGCCTGGCCGGGCCCGTAGACGTTCCACAGGCGCAGCGCCACGCCCTCCATGCCGTAGGCGGGGGCCAGCGTGAGGGTGAGCCGCTCCTGGACGTACTTGGTGAGGGCGTAGACCGAGGCGAGCGTTGGGCGCTTCCATTCCGGCGTCGGCACGGGGATCAGCGGCCGGCCCTGCCGGTCGAGCGGATCCCAGCTCCCCTCGGGCCCGGTGCGCGGCTGGCGGACCGCGTCCTCGACGGTGTCGCCGTCGGCGGTGCGATAGAGACCCTCGCCGTAGATGCTCATCGAGGAGGCGACGACGACCCGCTTCACCGGGTTGTCGATGAGCTGCTGGAACAGCACCGCCGTGCCGTAGTCGTTGACCGAGACGTAGCGGTCGACCGCGTACATGCTCTGGCCGACGCCGACTTCGGCGGCGAGGTGGACGACCTTGTCGACACCCTTCAGCGCCTTGCGCAGGGCCGCCTCGTCGCGCACGTCGCCGACCGCGAGCTCGACCTCCGGGTCGAGGCCCTCCGGCCGCTTTCGGCCCCCGTGGACCTGCTCGATCATGCCGTCGAGGACCCGGACGCGGTCGCCGCGCTCGAGGAGGGCGCTCGCAAGATGGCGGCCGATGAAGCCGGCGCCGCCGGTGATCAGGATGGTGTCTGCCAAGAGGCGGCTCCGCTGAGGCTGTCCGAACACGCGGACCAGGGGATCGGCATGGCGCAGGGAAGCTTGGCCACGCCGGACAACGCTTGTTGCAGGATCTTCGTTCCCTGCCGGAGTTGCGCCAGTGCAATGAACCGGGCCCGGCCCGGCGCGTTCCCGCCTGCGGGAGCGCACCGATGACCCGATCCACGAAGCACGAGGCTCCGGCCCGCCGCGGGCGCCGGCCCGGCGACGAGGCGCGGCCGGGATCGCCGCAGACGGGCGAGCAGATCTGTCCCGCCTGCCGCGGCTCCGGACGCGTCGGCGCGGCGCCGTGCGCCGATTGCGGCGGCAGCGGCCGGGTCGTGCGCCTCGTCGGCGACGCCTGACTTGACGCAACGCGGCGGGTCCGCTCACTAGCCCGGGGCCGCGACCGGCCCGCGAGGATTTTTCGCGTTGCGCATCCACGGGCGCCACTACCGCACGATCTGGCCGCAGGACGGGGCCGTCATGGTCATCGACCAGACGCGGCTGCCCTTCGCCTTCGAGATCGCGCGGCTCGACACGATGGAGCAGGCTGCGCAGGCCATCCGCACCATGGTGGTGCGCGGGGCGCCGCTGATCGGGGCGACGGCCGCCTACGGCGTCGCCCTCGCGATGGCGCACGACCCCTCCGACGCCGCGCTGGCGGCCGCGGTCGCGACCCTCGGCGCCACCCGTCCGACGGCGGTCAACCTCGCCTGGGCGCTGCGGCGGATGGAGGCGGTCCTGCGCCCGCTACCGCGGCCGGAGCGCCGCGCGCGCGCCTTCGCCGAGGCGGCCGCGATCGCGGACGAGGACGTCGCCTGCTGCCGCGCCATCGGCGAGCACGGGGCCGGGCTGATCCGGGACGCGCATGCTCGCACGGACCGCCCGGTGAACGTGCTGACCCATTGCAACGCCGGCTGGCTCGCCACCGTCGACTGGGGCACGGCGCTCGCGCCCATCTACGTCGCCCACGATGCCGGCATCCCGGTCCACGTCTTCGTCGACGAGACGCGGCCGCGCAACCAGGGCGCCGCGCTCACCGCCTACGAGCTCGGAGCGCACGGGGTCCCGCACACGGTGATCGCCGACAATGCCGGCGGCCACCTGATGCAGCACGGCCGGGTCGACCTCTGCCTCGTCGGCAGCGACCGCACGAGCGCGAACGGCGACGTGGCGAACAAGATCGGCACCTATCTCAAGGCGCTCGCCGCCTCCGACAACGGCGTGCCGTTCTACGTGACGCTGCCGTTCTCCACGATCGACTGGTCGATCGGCGACGGAGTGCGCGAGATCCCGATCGAGGAGCGCTCGGACCGGGAGGTGACCCACCTCACCGGCCAGACCGATGCCGGGACGATCGAGACCGTCCGGGTCGTCGCACCCGGCAGCCCCGCCGCCAACCCGGCCTTCGACGTGACGCCGGCGCGGCTCGTCACCGGCCTCGTCACCGAGCGCGGCATCGCCGCCGCGAGCCGGGAGGGGCTTCTGGGGCTCTACCCGGAAAGGGCGGCGGCGTGAGCGACGAAGCGGCCCTGCGCGCCGACCTCGTGCGGGTGGCGCAGGCGATGGACCGGGCGGGTTTCGCGCCGTCGAAGTCCGGCAACGTCTCCTGCCGGCTCGGGAACGGCCTCCTGATCACGCCGTCGGGCCTGCCTTACGCGGTCATGCAGCCCGGCGACCTCGTCGAGCTCGCCCTCGACGGCTCGGTGCGGGCGGGCGAGCGCAAGCCGTCCTCCGAATGGCCCTTCCACACCACGATCTACCGGGCCCGTCCCGATGCGAAGGCGATCGTGCACACGCACAGTCCGCTCGCGACGGCGCTCTCCTGCGCGAGGCGCGGCATCCCGGCCTTCCACTACATGATCGCGCTGGCGGGCGGCCCGGACATCCGCTGCGCGGACTACGCCACCTTCGGCACGCAGGCCCTGGCCGACAACGCGGTGGCGGCGCTCGAGGGGCGCAAGGCGGTGCTCCTCGCCAACCACGGCGTCATCGCGCTCGGCGCCACGATCGAGGGCGCCTACACGATCGCGGCCGAGGTCGAGAACCTCGCCCGCCAGTACCTTGCGCTCCTCTCCGCCGGGCTCGAGCCGGTCGTCCTCGACGCTGCCGAGATGGAGCGGGTGGCGGCGAAATTCGCCGGCTACGGCAAGGTCGGCTGAGCCGGAAACCGCGGCCGCTTCGGCCTCCTAGGCGGATTTTCGGGAACATACCTTCGGTTTTCACGTTGAGAGCTTGACCGTTGCCGCTTGTGGGCGGCCGCGGCGCACCCGTGTCTGCCCGTGTCGCCGCCAGGCGTCACGGCCAACCGAGGAGCCGCCGTTTTGGCCAGGAAGAAGCTTCGCGTGGGCATCGTCGGCGTCGGCAATTGCGCGTCGTCCTTCGTCCAGGGTCTCGGCTACTACCGCGACGCCAAGTCCAACGAGCCCGTCCCGGGGCTGATGCACGCGGAGCTCGGCGGCTATCACGTGGGCGACATCGAGATCTCCGCCGCCTTCGACGTGAGCGCCGCCAAGGTCGGCCGCGACGTGGCCGAGGCGATCTACGCGCCCCCCAACAACACGCTGCGCTTCGCGGAGGCCGCCCGCACCGGCGTGCGGGTCGAGCGCGGCAAGACCCTCGACGGGCTCGGAAAATACCTGCGCGAGGAGATCGACGAGTCCGCGGAGCCGGAAGCGGACGTGGCCGCCGCCCTCGAGCGCTCGCGCACCGACGTGCTCGTCTCCTACCTGCCGGTCGGCTCGCAGCGGGCGACGGAATGGTACGCCGAGCGGGCCCTCGAGGCCGGCTGCGCCTTCGTCAACTGCATCCCGGTCTTCATCGCCTCGAAGCCGGACTGGCGCCGGCGCTTCGAGGAGCGCGGCCTCCCGCTCATCGGCGACGACATCAAGAGCCAGGTCGGCGCGACCATCGTCCACCGGGTCCTCGCGAACCTTTTTCGCGAACGCGGCGTGCGGCTCGACCGGACCTACCAGCTCAATTTCGGCGGCAACACCGACTTCCAGAACATGCTCGAGCGCGAGCGCCTCGAGTCGAAGAAGATCTCCAAGACCCAGGCGGTGACGAGCCAGCTCGACGTGCCCCTCGCCAAGGACGACGTCCATGTCGGGCCGAGCGACTACGTGCCCTGGCTGACCGACCGCAAATGGGCGCATATCCGGCTCGAGGGCACCGCCTTCGGCGGCGTGCCGCTCAATGTCGAGCTGAAGCTCGAAGTGTGGGATTCGCCGAACTCGGCCGGCATCGTCATCGACGCGGTGCGCTGTGCCAAGCTCGCCCGCGACCGCGGACTCGGCGGCGCGCTCGTCGGGCCGTCGAGCTATTTCATGAAGTCGCCGCCGGTGCAGTTCACGGACGCCGAGGCGCGGGAGCGCACCCTGCGCTTCATCGCCGGCGAGCCCGAGACCACCCATTGAGGCGCCCGTGACCACGCTCCATCTGGTCCGGCACGCGGCGCACGCCCTCGTCGACGGCACCCTGTGCGGTCGCATGGGCGGCGTCCATCTCGGCCCCGAGGGAAGGGCGCAGGCGGAGCGGCTCTCCGAGCGCTTCGCCGCGACGCGGATCGAGGCCTTGCACACGAGCCCCCTCGACCGGGCGCGGCAGACCGCCGAGCCGATCGCCGCGCGGCTCGGGCTCCCGGCGGAGGTCTGCGACGGGCTCGCCGAGATCGATTTTGGCGAATGGACCGGACGCCGCTTCGACGAGTTGCGCGACGATCCCCGCTGGCGCGCCTGGAACGCGGTCCGAAGCCTTTCCCGCGCCCCCGGCGGCGAGAGCATGGTGGAGGCCCAGGCCCGCATCCTCGGCCACATCGAGCGGGTGCGCGCGGCGCATCCCGACGGGGCGGTGGTGCTGGTGAGCCACGCCGACATGATCCGTGCGGCGCTCGCCCACTGCCTCGGCCTCTCCCTCGACCTCATGCTGCGCCTCGAGATCGCGCCGGCGTCGGTCAGCACGGTCGAGATCGGTAGCTGGGGCGCGCGGGTGATCCGCACCAACGAGGCCGTCGCATGAAGATCGTCGTCTTCGGCCTCACCGTCAGCTCGTCCTGGGGCAACGGCCACGCCACCCTGTGGCGGGGCCTGTGCCGGGCGCTTGCGGCGCAGGGCCATAGGGTCGTGTTCTACGAGCGCGACGTGCCCTATTATGCCGAGAACCGCGACCTCGCGGAGCTGCCCCGCGGCGAACTCGTCCTCTACGCCGAGTGGGGAGACGTCGCCGCCCGCGCCCGCCGCGACGTCTCCGACGCGGACGCGGCGATCGTCACCTCCTACTGCCCAGACGCGCTCGCGGCGACCCCGCTCGTTCTCGCGGCCGGCCGGGCGCTGCGGGTCTTCTACGACCTCGACACCCCGGTGACGCTCGCCCGGCTCTCGCGCGGGGAGAGCGTCGGCTATGTCGGCCCGGACGGCCTGTCCGGCTTCGATCTGGTCCTGAGCTACACCGGGGGCGGGGCCCTCGACGCCCTGCGCGACCGGCTCGGGGCGCGCCGCGTCGCCCCGCTCTACGGCCATGTGGACCCGGAGGTGCACCGGCCCGTCGCCCCGGTCGAGGCGTTCCGGGCCGACCTGTCCTATCTCGGCACCTACGCGGCCGACCGGCAGCGGGCCCTCGTCGAGCTCTTCATCGAGCCGGCGCGGCGGCGGCCGGAGCGGCGGTTCCTGATCGGCGGGGCCCAGTACCCGCAGGATTTCCCCTGGACCCGCAACATCTTCTTCGTCCGGCACCTGCCGCCGCCCGACCATCCCGCCTTCTTCGGCTCGTCGCGGCTCACGCTCAACATCACCCGCGAGGCGATGGCCGCCATGGGCTGGTGCCCGTCGGGCCGGCTCTTCGAGGCCGCCGCCTGCGGCGCCCCGGTCCTGACCGACCAGTGGGAGGGGCTCGACGCGTTCTTCGCGCCGGGCGCCGAGGTCCTCGTCGCCCGCACCCTGGACGACACGGTCGCCGCGCTCGACCTCGCCGATGCCGAACTCGCCCGGATCGCCCGGGCCGCCCGCGAGCGCGTCCTCGCCGAGCACACTTCGGCGCAGCGGGTCGAGACCATGCTCGCCCTGTTCGCGGACGCGCGCAGCCCGGCGCGCGAACCGGTGGAGGCCTGACCATGTGGGGCGTCGTTCCCGCCGCCGGCCGCGGCAGCCGCATCCAGCCGCTTGCCTTCTCGAAGGAGCTTCTGCCCGTCGGCAGCCGCCTCGACGGCGGCGTCGAGCGCCCCTGCGCCGTGAGCGAGTACCTCGTCGAACGCATGATCCGGGGCGGGGCGACCAAGATCTGCTTCGTGATCTCGCCCGGCAAGTCGGACATCATGGAGTACTACGGGGCCGAGTACGGCGGCGCGACCATCGCCTACGTGGTCCAGCCGAGCGCCAGCGGCCTGTGCGACGCGATCTTCCGGGCGGCACCCCTGATCGCGCCGGACGAACCGGTCATCGTCGGCCTGCCCGACACCGTTTGGTTCCCCGAGACGGCGCTCGCGTCCCTGCCCGACGACGTCCTCTCCTTCCTCCTCTTCCCCGTGGAGAGGCCCGAATTCTTCGACGCCGTCGTCCTCGACGGCGAGCGGGTCACCGAGATCCAGGTCAAGCGCCCGGACGCCGCCTCGTCCTGGATCTGGGGCGCGTTCAAGATGCCGGGGCAGGTCCTGCACGACCTCGTCGCCCTGTGGCGCCGGCGCGACCCGCCCGACGAGTACGTCGGCACCCTCGTCAACGCCTATCTCGCCGCGGGCGGGACGGCGCTCGGGGTCAAGGCGGGCCGGTCCTACGTCGATGTCGGCACGCTGCACGGCTACCGGGCCGCCATCGCGCTCCTCAGCGA
>DATLFZ010000098.1:0-2038 GCA_035540795.1 Beijerinckiaceae bacterium
TCGGGCGCCATCTCGCTCGCCTGAAGCGCCAGGCTGAGCACGATCCCGTCGAGGGCGGCCTGCAGCTTGGCCCTGGCGTTGGTTGCGCGCCCGTAGTCGACGGCGGCGCCGCTCAGCCCCAGCATGGGTACGAGGCTCAGGGCGAAGGTGATCGCAATCGACCCGTTTCGGTTGCGCAGGAGATCGCGAAGGCGCGGCAACGCAGACATGTTTCGGTCCTCCGAGCGGACCATGGCACCGTGCACCCTTCCCTTCCGTAAAGGCAGGCGACCGGTTCGCAACGCGGTGAAGGATCCGTGGCCGAATCGCGGACAATTGCAGGAGAACGCTCCCCCGATCCGACGCGACGGGCGGCGGTCGGGCCCTGCCAGGCCGGGCCTCGACCGCTCGCGACTTTCCCTTGAACGGAGGCCTCCGCCCCGCTATCCCGCGACAGCATTTCGGAGGCGGGCATGCGGTCCCACAGGATTGCCGTGATCGGCGCGGACGGGATCGGGCCCGAGGTGGTCGAGGCCGGCTGCCGGGTTCTCGAGGCGCTGGCGGACGGCTTCGCGCTGACCTTCGAGCGCTTCGACTGGGGCTCCGACCATTTCCGCCGCCACGGGCGGATGATGCCGGAGGACGGCCTGTCCCGGCTCGAAGGCTTCGACGCGATCTATTTCGGCGCCGTCGGCGACCCGCACCTCCCCGACGATCTGACCCTCTGGGGCCTGCGCCTCGCCATCTGCCAGGGCTTCGACCAGTTCGCCAATGTCCGTCCCACCCGGCTCCTGCCGGGGGTCGCCGGCCCGCTGCGGCCCGAGCTCGGCCGCCGCATCGACTGGGTGATCGTGCGCGAGAACTCGGAGGGCGAGTACGCGGGCGTGGGCGGGCGCGCCCATCGCGGCCTGCCCATCGAGGTCGGCATGGACGTGGCGGTGTTCACGCGCGAAGGGGTGGCGCGCATCGCCCGCTTCGCATGCGAGGTCGCCCGTTCGCGCCCGCGCCGCAAGCTCACCGTCGTGACCAAGTCCAACGCCCAGCGCCACGGCATGGTCTTCTGGGACGCGGTCTGCCGGGAGGTCGTGGCCGACTTCCCGGACCTCGAGGTCGACTGGATGCTCGTCGACGCCATGACCACCCGGATGGTGCTCAAGCCCGAGACGATCGACACGGTGCTCGCCACCAACCTCCACGCCGACATCCTGTCCGACCTCGCCTCGGCGCTGGCCGGCAGCCTCGGTATCGGCGCGACCGCCAATCTCGACCCGACCCGCCGCCGCCCGTCCATGTTCGAGCCGATCCACGGCTCCGCCTTCGACATCACCGGCAAGGGGATCGCGAACCCGCTCGGCGCGTTCTGGACCGCGAGCCTGATGCTGGAGCATCTCGGTGAAGGGGACGCCGCGGCGCGCCTGATGCGGGCGATCGAGACGGTGACCGGGCGCGGCGAGGTCCTGACCCCCGATCTCGGCGGCACCGCCACCACCCGCGAGGTCACCGACGCGGTGATCGGGGTCCTTTCGGGCGCGAACGCCTGAACCATCGCCGCCCCGGGCGGCCCCGAGGAGCCGATGAGCGAGAAAGAGCTGCTTCACGAGGTGCGCGACGGCATCGCCACCGTCACGTTCAACCGGCCGCAGGCGCGCAACGCCCTCACCTTCGCCATGTACGAGGGCCTCGCCGCGATCTGCGAGGACATCAATTCGGACCGATCTATCCGGGCGCTGGTCGTCACCGGCGCCGGCGACAAGGCGTTCGCGGCCGGGACCGACATCTCCCAGTTCCGGGCCTTCGACAAGCCGGAGGACGCACTCGCCTACGAGGCGCGCATCGACCGGGTGATCGGCACCGTGGAGCGCTGCCGGGTTCCGACCATCGCCGCCATCGTCGGCGCCTGCACCGGCGGCGGTGCCGGCATCGCGGCCGCCTGCGACCTGCGCATCGGCGCCGCCAACACCCGCTTCGGCTTCCCGATCGCGCGCACCCTCGGCAACTGCCTCGCCCAGTCGAACCTCGCCCGGCTGTCGGCCCTGATCGGGCCCGCGCGGGTCAAGGA
>DATLFZ010000099.1:0-4390 GCA_035540795.1 Beijerinckiaceae bacterium
GGCCCGATTCCGCCGTCGAGGACCACCCGTCCGGCGCTCGGCTCGATCAGCCCGGCGATGATGCGCAGGGCCGTCGACTTGCCGCAGCCGGAGGGGCCGAGCAGGGCCACGAACTCGCCCTCGCGGATGTCGAGGTCGAGCCCGGCGAGCGCCGTCGTGCCGCTGGCGAAGGTCTTCTGGACGCCGCGCAGCGCGACGAGCGGCGCCCCGGCCCGCGGCCGCGCCGGCGCGGGCCCGCGCGCGGAGCCGAGAGCGGGGGAGGTCTGCATGCGGTCGGCTTGTTACTTCTTGGGCCTCAGATCGAGGCCGACGCCCTTGTTGACGAACTGCAGCGTATAGGAGCGCTTGTAGTCGAGGTCGGCCGGGAAGAGGCCGGCCCGCACCATCTTGTCGAAGAAGCTCTTCATGCGCTCCTCCGTCATGGCGCCGATGCCCAGCTTCTCCGTGTCGCCCGAATCGACGATGCCGTATTCCTTCATCTTGGCGATCGCGTAGGCGATCTTGTCGTCCGCCATCTCCGGATTGTCTTTCTTGATCAGCGCGTTGGCGGCCTTGTTGTCGCCGTAGAGGTAGTTGTACCAGCCGATGATCGAGGCATCGACGAAGCGCTGGACGAGGTCGGGGTTCTTGTCGACGAGCTCGCGCCGCGTCTCGATCGTGGTGGCGTAGGTGTCGAAGCCCTCGTCGGCGAGCAGGAACACTTTTGGAGCGAAGCCGCCGGTCTTCTCGATCATGAACGGCTCGGAGCTCAGATAGCCCTGCTGCACCGCCATCTTGTTGGCGAGGAACGGCGCCGGGTTGAACGTGTAGGGCTTGGTCTGCTCCTCGCGGAAGCCGTACTCGGCCTTCATCCATTGGAAGAAGGAGGCGAGCCCCTCCTTCGACACCAGGATGTCGTTCGACTTCTTGAGGTCCGTGAACTTCTCGAAGCCCTGGCCCGGATGGGCGACGATGACCTGCGGGTCCTTCTGGAAGATCGCGGCGACGACGAGCGTCGGGATCTTCTCCTGGACGGCCGAGAAGGCCTGGATCATGTTGCCGCCCATGTAGAAGTCGATGCGGCCGACCGGGAGCAGCATGCGGTTGTTGGCCTGCGGCCCGCCCGGCACGATCTCGACCTCGAGGCCGTATTTCCGGTAGGTGCCGTCGGCGACCGCCTGGTAGTAGCCGCCGTGCTCGGCCTGGGCGACCCAGTTCGTGCCGAATCGGACCTTGTCGAGGGGTTTTTGCTGGGCGAGCGCCGCGCCCGCGCCGATGCTCAAGAGCGCGGCAAGTGCCGCCAAACGCGTCAGGGTCTTCATCTCGGCCTCCGCAGGGCGTCGGTCTTTTCTCGGCCCGTTCGCCGAGCTTGGCAAGGCGCATGCCGCCGCACGGCCTTGCGGCCGGGGCGGGAGCGGCTAGGCTGCCGGCCATGCGCGCCATCACGCCGAAGGACCTGCCGGCCCCCCTCGCCAACTACAGCCATGGGATCGAGGTCCCGCCGGGGGCGCGGCTCCTGTTCGTGGCCGGCCAGCTCGGCATCGGCCCGGACGGGAACCCGCCGGAGGACGCGGCCGCGCAGGCGGACCTCTGCTTCGAGGCGATCGGCGCCATCCTGCGGGCCGCCGGCATGGACTTTTCCAACCTCGTGCGGCTCAACGGCTACGTCACCGACCGCGCCCACATGAAGGGCTACATGGCGGCCCGCGACCGGCACGTATCGTCGCCGCCGCCCGCCTCCACTCTCGTGGTCGTGTCCGGCTTCACCCGGCCGGAGTTCAAGGTCGAGGTCGAGGCGGTCGCGGCGAAGGTCGAGTGATGCCCGCCCGCGCCTGGCTCGACCTGACCACGGAGGACTTTCGCACCCGCGACATGAGCCGCGCCATCGCGGTCCTGCCCGTGGCGGCGGTCGAGCAGCACGGGCCGCACCTGCCGGTCGGCGTCGACACCTTCATCGGCCAGGGCTATCTCGACCGCGCCCTGCCCCTCGTGCCGGACGACCTCGACGTCCTCGTCCTGCCGCTGCAGGCGATCGGCAAGTCGAACGAGCACCTCGCCTTTCCCGGAACGCTGACGCTCTCCGCCGAGACGGCGATCCGCGCTTGGACCGAGATCGGCGAGAGCGTCTTTCGCGCCGGCTGCCGCAAGCTCGTCTTCGTCAATTCCCACGGCGGCAACGTCGCCGTGATCGACATCGTCGCCCGCGAGCTGCGGGTCCGTCTCGGCATGCTCGCGGTCGCCGCCTCCTGGCACCGGCTCGGCTATCCGCACGGGCTGTTCGGCGAGGGCGAGATGCGTCACGGCATCCACGGCGGCGACGCCGAGACGTCCCTCGTGCTCGCCTTCCGCCCCGAGACGGTGCGGCGCGACGAGGTCGAGGATTTCGTGCCGCGCACGGTGGCGATGGAGCGGGACTTCGCGCATCTGCGGGCGATCCAGCCGGTCGGGTTCGGCTGGATGGCGCAGGACCTCCATCCGAAGGGCGCCATGGGCGACGCCTCCGCGGCGAGTGCCGAGAAGGGCGAGGCCGCGGCCGAGTTCGGCGCCCGCGCCTTCGTCGCGCTCCTGAGCGAGGTCGACGGCTTCGCGCTCGCCCCGGATCAGGCGAGGGGCTTTTCGTAGCGGCGGGCCGCCGCGCCGTCCTCGTAGTAGTCGGGCAC
The DNA here is from genome assembly GCA_035540795.1 of Beijerinckiaceae bacterium. Lineage (GTDB taxonomy): Bacteria > Pseudomonadota > Alphaproteobacteria > Rhizobiales > Beijerinckiaceae > JAJKJG01. Next base: position 2,640 of record DATLFZ010000099.1, read on the forward strand.
CGTCTCGAACTGCCGATAGCCCGCGCCCTCGTAGAGCCGCTGGGCCGCCTCGTTGTCGGCGCGGACCTCGAGCCGGAGGCGGTCGCAGCCCTGGCGCGCCGCCTCGGCCTCGATCGCCGCGAGAAGCCGCCGCGCGACGCCGCGCCGGCCCGCCTCCGGCCTCACGGCGATCGAGGACAGCCGGCCGATGCGGGAGGTGCTGCGCCGGTGCAGGAGCGCGTAGCCGAGAAGGCCGCCCGATTCGGCGACCAGGATGGTGGCGGTCGGCGACCGGATCTGCCGATGGAAGCCGCGCCGGTCGATGCGGTCGGTCGGGAAGATCGCCTCGATCGCGAGGAGCGCGGGGACGTCGGCCGGGGCCGCCGGCCGCAGGGCGAGGCTCACGGCGCGGTCCAGGGGAAGGTCCAGGTCTCCGTGAGCGCCCGCTCGCCGACGCGCAGGAAGGCGCGCAGGTCGGTGGTCTGGCCGGACGGCACCCGCACGTCGAAGGCCGCCCGGAGGCCCTGGATCGGCTCGTTCGGCACGACGAAGGTGCGCACGATCTCCCCGACCGACGTCGTCGCGACGACCTCGACCTGCTCGGGCGCGCCGAGCTGGAAGCCGAGGTCGCCGCCGGCGAAGTCGACCAGGAAGCGCCGCCCGTCCGGCGGCGCGGCGTAGGAACCGCTCGCCTCCGGAGGCTTCTGGAAGGTATTGACGGCCCGCCCGCCCGGGTGGAGCTGCTCGGTCGCGCCGATCGCCCTGATCTCGTAGCCGAAGGCGATCTCCTGTCCGGGCTGGAAGGGGTGGCGCGGCTCCCAGAAGGCGACGACGTTGTCCTCGGTCTCGTCGCGGGTCGGGATCTCGACGAGCTGGACCCGGCCCTCGCCCCAATGGCCGCGCGGGGTCACCCAGTACCCCGGCCGCTCGTGGTAGCGCGCCTCGAGGTCCTGGTAGCTCTCGAAATGCCGGTCGCGCTGGAGCAGCCCGAAGCCGCGCGGGTTGGTGTCGAGGAAGCTCGACATGCTCTTCTGGGCCGGGTTGCGCAGGGGCCGCCAGATCCACTCCCCGTGCCCCGCATGCATGAGGAGCCCGTCCGAATCGTGCAGCTCCGGACGGAAGTCGTCGACCGGCTTGCGGTCGTTCTCGCCCATGAAGAACATCGAGGTGAGCGGCGCGACCCCCATCGCCGCGACGGTGCGGCGGGGGAACAGGGTGACGCCGACCTCGACCGCCGTCTCTGGGCCGGGCCGGATCTCGAACCGATAGGCGCCGGTCGCCGCCGCCCCGTCGAGGAGGGCGTAGACGAGCGCCCGGTCGGCCGCGGGCGGCGGGTTCTCGATCCAGAACTCCCGGAAGAACGGGAACTCCTCAGGGTCGGGCCCGACCACGTTCACCGCGAGGCCGCGGGCCGAGATGCCGTAGCGCTGGTCGCGGCCGAGGAAGCGGAAGTAGCTCGCCCCCAGGAAGGCGATCACCTCGTCGAAGACCCGCGGGTTGTTCAGGGGATGGTGCAGGCGGAAGCCGGCGAAGCCGACATTGACCGGCAGCGAGGGCACCTTGTGGGCGCCGAAATCGAACAGCTGGGGCTGGTAGGGGATCGGGTTCGGCACCCCGTCGCGGACGACGTTCACGGTCACGGGGCGCTGGAACAGGAAGCCGAGGTGGAAGAGGTGGAGCCGAAACGGCCCTCCGCCGAGGAGCGCCCGGTCGGGCCGGAAGCGGATGTCCCGGTACTGGTCGAAACCGAGGCTCGGCAGCGGCTCCGGCAG
>DATLFZ010000100.1:0-4430 GCA_035540795.1 Beijerinckiaceae bacterium
CGCCCCGGCCTCCTCCCTTCCCAACCGAAAGAGACCCCCATGTCCGTCGCAACCACCACGGCCGCCGCGCGTCCCGCGTCCGGCACCTGGCTCCAGAAGTGGGAGCCCGAGAACCAGGCCTTCTGGGCCGAGACCGGCAGCCGGATCGCCTGGCGCACCCTCTCCATCACCACGGCGAACCTGATCCTCGCCTTCATCGTCTGGTTCGTCGTCTCGGCGCTGGTCGTGCGCCTGCCGGCGATCGGCTTCAAGCTGACCACCGGCCAGCTGTTCTGGCTCGCCGCCATGCCCGGCCTCGCCGGCGGCAGCTTGCGCCTCGTGCACATGTTCCTGACGCCGATCTACGGCACCCGCCACGTGGTGGCGTTCTCGACCCTGTCGCTCCTCGTCCCGGCGCTCGGCTGGATGTGGGCGGTCCAGAACCCCGAGACCCCCTACTGGATCCTGATGACGCTGGCGTTCCTCGCCGGCCTCGGCGGCGGCAACTTCTCCTCGTTCATGCCCTCGACGAGCCTGTTCTTCCCGAAGCGGCTCCAGGGCACGGCGCTCGCCATCCAGGCCGGCATCGGCAATTTCGGGGTCTCGGTCGTGCAGTTCGTCACGCCCTGGATCATCGGCTTCGCGCTCGCCGGCTCGCTCTTCCTCGGCGACCCGCAGACGCTGACCAAGGGCGCCCAGACCTCGAACGTGTGGCTGCAGAACGCGACCGCGATCTACGTCCCGTTCATCCTGGTCTTCGGCCTGTCGGCCTGGTTCTTCCTCAAGAGCGTGCCGGTGAAGGCGAACTTCTCCGAGCAGATGGACATCTTCCGCTCCCCGCACACCTGGTCGATGACCTCGCTCTACATCATGACCTTCGGCGCCTTCTCGGGGCTGTCGGCGACCTTCCCGCTGCTGATCAAGCAGTGCTACGGCTCGCTGCCGGGCGCGCCGGATCCGCTCACCTACGCCTTCCTCGGCCCGCTCGTCGGCTCGCTCGTGCGCATCCTCGCCGGGCCGGTCTCCGACAGGCTCGGCGGGGCGCGGGTGACCCAGGTCGCCGGCATCGGCATGCTCGCCTGCGCCGCCGTGGTGCCCTTCTACACCACGCCGACCTCGATGGCGGACTTCCCGTACTTCCTCGCGGCGATGCTCGGCCTGTTCGCCTTCGCCGGGATCGGCAACGCCTCGACCTTCAAGCAGATGCCGATGATCTTCCCGCCGCGCCAGGCGGGCGGGGTGATCGGGTTCACCGCGGCCATCGCCGCCTACGGACCCTTCATCTTCGGCATGCTGTTCGGGGCCGCCTTCGGCGCCTTCGGCAACCCGAACGCCGTGTTCTACGGGCTCGCCGCCTTCTTCGCCCTGAACGTGGCGACGAACTGGTGGATGTACGCCCGGACCGGCGCCAAGAACCCCTGCTAGACCCGACAAATATCAAGGGGCGCCGTGTATTGCGGCGCCCCTTCCGGGAAACCCCGTAAGCACTGAACCGAAATATCGAGCCGTTCCAGCCTCGTCTACAACCCGCTCGACAGAACAAGACGAAGCAAAACGTCTCCCCAGACTTGAGGAAAATCAAATGAGCCACTTCCTCGACCGGCTGACCTTCTTCAACCGCATGGTCGGCGAGTTCTCCGGCGGCCACGGCATCACCACGTCCGAGGACCGGGCCTGGGAGGACGGCTACCGCAAGCGCTGGCAGCACGACAAGGTCGTGCGCTCGACCCACGGCGCCAACTGCACCGGGTCGTGCTCCTGGAAGATCTACGTCAAGGGCGGGATCGTCACCTGGGAGACCCAGCAGACCGACTATCCCCGCACCCGCCCCGAGCTGCCGAACCACGAGCCGCGCGGCTGCGCCCGCGGCGCCAGCTACAGCTGGTACCTCTACTCGGCGAACCGGGTGAAGTACCCGCTGATCCGCTCCCGCCTGCTGAAGCTGTGGCGCGACGCCCGCGCCCTCATGACCCCGGTCGCCGCCTGGGCCTCGATCGTCGAGAGCCCGAACAAGCGCGCCGCCTACACCACGAAGCGCGGCCACGGCGGCTTCGTGCGCGCCTCCTGGGACGAGGTCAACGAGATCATCGCCGCCGCCAACGCCTACACGGTCAAGACCTACGGGCCGGACCGGGTCATCGGCTTCTCGCCGATCCCGGCCATGTCGATGGTCTCCTACGCGGCGGGCTCGCGCTACCTGTCCCTGATGGGCGGCGTGTGCATGTCGTTCTACGACTGGTACTGCGACCTGCCGCCGGCCTCGCCGATGACCTGGGGCGAGCAGACCGACGTGCCGGAATCGGCCGACTGGTACAATGCGGGCTTCCTGATCCTGTGGGGCTCGAACGTCCCCCAGACCCGCACCCCGGACGCGCATTTCTACACCGAGGTGCGCTACCGCGGCGCCAAGAGCGTCGTCATCTGCCCGGACTACTCGGAGGCGTCCAAGTTCGCCGACATGTGGGTGTCGGTGAAGCAGGGCACCGACGCGGCGCTCGCCATGGCCATGGGCCACGTCATCCTGCGCGAGTTCCATGCCGACCGGCAGGTGCCGTACTTCACGGACTACGCCAAGCGCTACACCGACATGCCGATGCTGGTCCGGCTCGTGAAGCAGGACGGCAGGCTCGTGCCGGAGCGCTTCCTGCGCACCTCGGACCTCGCCGGCGCCCTCGGCGAGAGCAACAACCCGGAATGGAAGACGGTCGCCTACGACCAGGCGACCGGCGAGCTCGTCGCGCCGCGCGGCTCGGTCGGCTTCCGCTGGGGCGAGAAGGGCAAGTGGAACCTCGAGGCCAAGCGCTCCGACGGCAGCGACGTCGACCTGCGCCTGTCGCTCTACGACACCGCCGACCGGTTCGAGGACGTCGCCTTCCCGTATTTCGGCAACGGCGGCAACAGCGCCTGGACCTCGACCGACCACGACAGCGTGCTCGAGCGGCGCATCCCGGTGAAGGCCCTGCAGCTCGCCGACGGCGAGGCGCTGGTCGCCACCGTGTACGACCTGTTCCTCGCCAATTACGGCGTCGACCGCTTCGGCGGCCCCAACGTCGCCAAGAGCTACGACGACGACACGCCGTACACCCCGGCCTGGGCCGAGAAGATCACCGGCGTGCCGCGCGACCAGATCGTCACCGTGGCGCGGGAGTTCGCGCGAAATGCCGAGAAGACCAACGGCCGGTCCATGGTCATCATCGGCGCCGCGATGAACCACTGGTACCACATGGACATGAACTACCGCGGCGTCATCAACATGCTGGTGATGTGCGGTTGCGTCGGGCAATCGGGGGGCGGCTGGTCGCACTATGTGGGCCAGGAGAAGCTCAGGCCGCAATCGGGCTGGGCCCCGCTCGCCTTCGCCCTCGACTGGGGCCGTCCGCCCCGGCAGCAGAACTCGACCTCGTTCTGGTACGCCCATACCGACCAGTGGCGCTACGAGACGCTGGACGTGAAGGAGATCCTGTCTCCGACCGCGCCGGCGGGCCCGTGGGACGGGGCGCTCATCGACTACAACATCCGCTCCGAGCGCATGGGCTGGCTGCCCTCCGCGCCGCAGCTCAAGGACAACCCGCTCACCATCGCCAAGAAGGCGGAGGCGGCCGGCCTCGAGCCGAAGGACTACGTCGCCAAGGCGCTGAAGTCCGGCGAGCTCGCCATGTCCTGCGAGGACCCGGACCATCCGAACAACTGGCCGCGCAACCTCTTCGTCTGGCGCTCGAACCTGCTCGGCTCGTCCGGCAAGGGCCACGAGTACTTCCTCAAGCACCTGCTGGGCACGAGCCACGGGGTGCTCGGCAAGGACCTCGGCGAGGAAGGCAAGCGCAAGGCGAAGGACGTGGTCTGGCACGACCACGCGCCGAAAGGGAAGCTCGACCTCCTGGTCACCCTCGACTTCCGGATGTCGACGACCTGCGTCTACTCCGACATCGTCCTGCCGACGGCCACCTGGTACGAGAAGGACGACCTCAACACCTCCGACATGCACCCGTTCATCCACCCGCTCACCGCGGCGGTGGACCCGGTGTGGGAGTCGCGCACCGACTGGGAGATCTACAAGGGTCTCGCCAAGACCTTCTCCGAGGTCGCCCCGGAGGTGCTCGGCGTCGAGAAGGACGTGGTCCTCACGCCCATCCTGCACGACACCCCGGCGGAGATCGCGCAAGCGCTCGACGTGAAGGACTGGAAGAAGGGCGAGGTCGACCCGATCCCCGGCAAGACGATGCCGGCGGTGACGGTGGTCGAGCGCGACTACCCGAACCTCTACAAGCGCTTCACCGCCCTCGGGCCGCTCATGGAGAAGCTCGGCAACGGCGGCAAGGGCATGGCGTGGAACACCACGCACGAGGTCGAGCTGCTCAAGGGGCTCAACGGCGTCGTCACCGAGGAGGGCCCGACCAAGGGCCTGCCGCGGATCGAGAGCGCCATCGACGCGGCCGAGGTCATCCTCATGC
>DATLFZ010000101.1:0-16419 GCA_035540795.1 Beijerinckiaceae bacterium
CGCCGGCACGCCGGCGACGCCGAAGGCGACGAGCGCGCAGGCCGCGACGCCGAGGAAGCCGGCCTTGCGGGTGATCGCAGGATTCATCGATACGCCCTCCACTTTGGAGGACGGAACATGGGGGCGGGCGGATTACGCCGGCGTCACGGCCGCATGAATTGTTGGTAAGGCGTCACCGGCAGGCGAACGGCAGGAAGGTGCCGGCGGTCCCGGCGTTCATGGCGGCGATGACCAGGATGTCGGCGAGCGCGAGCTCCTCGGCCGAGCGCGGGCAGACGTCGGCCCGGGCCGTGCAGCCGGAGGCGATGAACGCCTCGTGACGGGCGAGGAAATCCGGCCCTAGGCCCTGCGTGCCCCGCCGGGCGAGCGCCTGTTTCCAGGCGGCCTCGTAGCGGGCGCATTTCTCCTGCGTCCAGGTGCGGCCCTCCTGGGCAGCGGACGGCGCGGCGAGGGCGCAGGCCGCCATCGCAGCGGCGGCGAGGAGGCGCAAGCCCGTCATCGCGCTCAGTTCACCGAGGCGAGCGCGGCGTCGACGGCGGCGCCGAGCCGGTCGACGATCATGTCGATCTCCCGCTCGGTGGCGATGTAGGGCGGCGCCAGCATGACGTGGTCGCCGCGGCGGCCGTCGACGGTGCCGCCGGCCGGATAGCAGGCGAGGCCGCGCTCCATGGCCGCGTCCTTGATGCGGGCGTGGAGCTTGAGGGAAGGGTCGAACGGCTCCTTCGTCGTCCGGTCGGCGACGAGCTCGATCGCCTGAAAAAGGCCGCGGCCGCGGATGTCGCCGACGTGGCGGTGGTTGCCGAACCGCTCGGTCAGCCGCTCCTCCAGGAGCCGGCCGAGGGTGGCGACCCGGGGGATCAGCCCCTCGTCCCGGATCGTCTCCTGGACCGCGAGGGCGGCGGCGCAGGCCATCGGGTGGCCGAGATAGGTGTGGCCGTGCTGGAAGCTCCCCGAGCCGGCGCGGATCGCCTCGACCACGCGCCGCCCGGCGAGCATGGCGCCGATCGGCTGGTAGCCGCCGCCCAGGCCCTTGGCGACCGCCTGGATGTCCGGCGCCACGCCCTCCTGCTCCCAGGCGTGCATCGTCCCGGTGCGGCCCATGCCGCACATCACCTCGTCGAGGACGAGGAGGGCGCCGTAGCGGTCGCACAGGTCGCGCACGGCACGGAAGTAGCCCGCCGGGGCGGGCACGCAGCCCGCGGTCGCGCCGACGACCGGCTCGGCCACGAAGGCGGCGACCGTCTGCGGCCCGAGGCGCTCGAACTCCGCCTCGATCTCGGCGACGAGCCGGCGGACGAAGTCGTCCTCGCTCTCGTCGTCCTGCTTCTCGTGATAGGCGAAGGCCGGGGTGACGTGGCTGAACGCGTCGGACAGGAGCGGCGCGTAGGGGGCGCGGCGCCAGGCGTTGCCGCCGGCTGCGAGGGCGCCGAGGGTGTTGCCGTGATAGCTCTGGCGCCGGGCGATGAAATGGCGCCGGCCGGGCTCGCCGATCTCGACGAAGTACTGCCGGGCGAGCTTGAGCGCCGCCTCGACCGCCTCCGAGCCGCCGCTGACGAAATAGGCGGCGGAAAGCCCGCCCGGCTCGTGGCCGACGAGCGTGTCGGCGAGGGTCTCCGCCACCTCCGTGGTGAAGAAGGCCGTGTGGGCGTAGGCGAGCTTCTCCATCTGCCGGGCGAGCGCCGCGAGCACGCGCGGATGCTGGTGGCCGAGGCAGGACACCGCCGCGCCGCCGGACGCGTCGAGGACCTCGCGGCCGGTCTCGTCGACGAGCCAGGCGCCGCGGCCGCCGACGGCGCGGGGCGGCACGGACGGACCCCGATGGAGGATGCGGCTGCGGGCGGGCGCGTCGGACATGGGGTCCTCCGTGGAAGCGAGCGTGGCGGTTTGGCCGACCTCCCGGCCCGGCGCAACCCCCTTCAGCCGCGCTCCTCGCGCAGGAGCCGGTCGAGGGCCGCCTGCTCCTCGGCCGTGAGCGCGGCCGGGCGCTCGGCCCGGCGGCGGCGCAGGGCCAGGGCGAGGCCGGCGACGCCCGCGCCGAGGATGAGGATGGGCGCGAGCCAGAGCGCGGCCGTGTGCAGGCCGAAAGGCGGGCGCAGCAGCACGAACTCGCCGTAGCGGGCGACCACGAAGGCGCGCACGTCGCGGTCGCTGTCGCCGGCGACGAGGCGCTCGCGCACGAGCACGCGCAGGTCGCGGGCGAGCGGCGCGTCGGAATCGTCGATCGACTGGTTCTGGCAGACGAGGCAGCGCAGGCCCGCCGAGATGCTTCGCGCCCGCTGTTCGAGGGCGGGGTCCTTCAGGATCTCGTCGGGCTGGACGGCCCATGCCGGTCCCGCGAGGACCATCGCGACGAGCGCGAGACGGCGCAGGAGCCGGGTCATTCGGCAGGGGCCGGGAGCGGGCCGCGGGCCGGGGCCGGCGCGCCGACGCGGAAGCGGCGGTCGGTCAGGGAGAGGGTGCCGCCGAGGGCCATGATCACGGCCCCGATCCAGATCAGGAGGATCAGCGGCTTGTGGTAGAGGCGCAGGCCGATCGAGCCGTCGGGCTGGGGATCGCCGAAGCTGGCGTAGACCTGGCTGAGGCCGACGGTGCGGATGCCGGCCTCCGTCGTGGGCATGCCGCGGGTGACGTAGACGCGCTTGGTGGTCTCGACCGGCCCGAGCTCGCGCTCGCCGCGGAACACGGTGAGGCGGGCCACGTCCTCCCGGTAGTTGTGGGCGCTGCGCGGAAAGACCGCGTCGAGGCGGGCGCTGTAGGGGCCGGCGGCGATGCGCTCGCCGACCCGCACGGTGGCGATGGTCTCGACGCTCCACGCCGTCGCGGCGATGCCGATCACCATCACGCCGACGCCGGCATGCGCGGTGACGGTGCCCCAGGTCGAGCGCGGCAGGCCGCGGGCGCGCTGCAGGGCGAGCGCCAGCGGCTCGCCCGCGCGGAGGCAGCGCGTCACGACCTCGTTGAGGGAGCCGAGGATCACGAAGGCGCCGAGGCCGATGCCGAGCGGCGCGAGCACCGGCCCGCCCCAGGTCCAGCCGATCAGGACCAGCGCGACGAGCAGCGCGAGCGCCATCGCCGCCGAGAGGCGCTGCGCGACGGCGAGGGGATCGCCCCGCTTCCACGCCATGGTCTGCCCGAAGGGCACGAGCAGGAGCAGCGGCGCCACGATGGGGATGAAGGTGAAGTTGAAGAAGGGCGGTCCGACCGAGATCTTGGCCCCGGTCAGCGCCTCGAGGGCGAGCGGGTAGAGCGTGCCGACGAACACCGTCGCGGTAGCCGAGGCGAGGAAGAGGTTGTTGAGGATGAGCGCCCCTTCTCGGGAGATCGGCGCGAAGATGCCGCCCTGGCGCAGCATCGGCGCCCGCCAGGCGAAAAGCGCCAGCGAACCGCCGATGAACACGACCAAAATCGCCAGGATGAACACGCCCCGGGCCGGATCGACCGCGAAGGAATGCACCGACGTCAGCACGCCCGAGCGGACCAGGAAGGTGCCGAGCAGGGACAGCGAGAAGGTCAGGATGGCGAGGAGGATGGTCCAGACCTTGAGCGCGTCGCGGCGCTCCATCACCACCGTCGAATGGAGGAGCGCGGTGCCGGCGAGCCACGGCATCAGCGAGGCGTTCTCGACCGGGTCCCAGAACCACCAGCCGCCCCAGCCGAGCTCGTAATAGGCCCAGTACGAGCCCATGGCGATGCCGAGGGTGAGGAAGATCCAGGCGACGAGCGTCCAGGGCCGCACGGCCCGGGCCCAGACGGCGTCGATGCGCCCGTCGATCAGCGCCGCCATGGCGAAGGCGAAGGTGATCGAGAACCCGACATAGCCGATGTAGAGGAGCGGCGGATGGATCGCGAGGCCCGGGTCCTGCAGGATCGGGTTGAGGTCCTGCCCCTCGAACGGCGCCGGGAACACGCGCGCGAACGGGTTCGAGGTGGCGAGGATGAAGAGCAGGAAGGCGATCGTCACCGCCGCCTGGACCGCGAGGGTGTTGGCCCGCAGGCGCTCCGGCACGGCGTGGCGGGCGGCGGCGACGAGGGCGCCGAACAGCGTGAGGATCAGGATCCAGAGGAGCATCGAGCCCTCGTGGTTCCCCCACACGCCGGTGAGCTTGTAGACGAACGGCTTCAGCGAGTGGGAATTCTCCACCACGTTGCGGACCGAGAAGTCGGACGTGGCGTAGGCCCAGGTCAGCGCGCTGAAGCTGAACAGGACGCAGGCGAAGACCGCGAGCGCCGCGGGTTCGGCGACCCGCATCAGCGTGCGGTCGCCGGCGCGGGCGCCCCAGAGCGGCACCACGAACTGGATGAGCGACAGCCCGAGCGCGAGGGCGAGGGCGAAGTGTCCGGCTTCGATCAGCACGGGCGCCTCACCGGGTCTGCGCCGGGGGCGGACCGCCCGGCTGCCAATGGCCCTGCTTCTTGAGGGCGTCGGCGACCTCGCGGGGCATGTAGGTCTCGTCGTGGCGGGCGAGCACCGTGTCGGCCCGGAACACGCCGCCCGCCTCGAGCACGCCCTCGGCCACGACCCCCTGCCCTTCCCGGAAGAGGTCGGGCAGGATCCCGCGGTAGCGCACCGGGACGGTGGCGGCCGTGTCCATCACCGTGAAGGTGATGTTCTGGCCCTCGCCGCGGACGATCGAGCCCTCCTGGACGAGGCCGCCGAGGCGGAAGCGGGTGCCCGGCGCCACCCCCTTCGCGGTGATGTCGGAGGGGGCGTGGAAGAACACGATGCTGTCGCGCATGGCATAGAGCACGAGCCCGAGCGCGAGCCCGAGCACGCCGATCGCGGTCGCGATCAGGACGAGGCGACGCTGCTTGCGGGTCACCGGCGCGCCCCGGACGTCTCGAGGTCCAGTTCGTGCGCCACCGCTTCGAGGCCGGCGGCGCCGCCGTTCGAGGCGAGGGCCGCCCGCGCCTTGGCGAGGGCCGTGCGGGCCTTGTCGCGCTCGCCGAGCACCGCATAGGAGCGCACGAGGCGCGACCACTCCTCCGGCGTGCCGCCGTCCGATTCGAGCCGCGCCGCGAGGCCCTCGACCATGCCGCGGATGGCGGCGGCGCGCTCACCCGGGGGAAGTGTCGCCACCGACTCTGCGCCCGCGCCGCCCGGCAGCCGGGCGAGGCGCTCGCGTACGACAGGGACCCAGGGCGCGTCCGCCGGCGAGGCGGACAGAAGGTCGGCGTAGCGGCTGCGCGCGGTCGCGGCGTCCCCGTCCTGCTCGGCGGCGACGGCGAGATAGAACCGGGCCCGCGCCATGCCGGGCTCGTGCTTCAGCGCGCGCTCGAAGGCCTCCCGCGCCTCGGCGGAGACGATGCCGCTGTTCGCCGCCATCAGCGCCTCGCCGAGCCCGGCGAGCCGCGCCGCGCTCTCGCCCTGCAGGCGGACGGCGTTCTCGAAGGCGCGGGCGGCGTCGTTGAAGCGGCCGCTTCGCAGATAGACCGGCGCGACGGCGTCCCAGCCGCGGCCGTCGGCGGGATTGCGGGCGAGCTGCTCCTCGACCCGCACCACGAGCTGCGCCACGTCCATGCGGGCGGGATCGGCCTGGAGCCGGGCCGCGAGCGGCTGTGCCGGCACGTGCGGCGACCCGGTCGCGCCGTAGACGACGAGGGCAAGGAGCGGGACCGTCGACAGGGCGATCGCCGAGACCGCGCGCCGCCGCCGCAGGGCCGGCTCGCCCATGGCGACCCCGGCCGGCGCCGCCGCCGCGGAGGCGCGCAGGAGCCGGCGGGCCGCCTCGGCCTTGGCCGCCTCGGCCTCCACGGGAGAAAGAAGGCCGCGCTCGCGGTCGCGCTCGATCTCCGCGACCTGGTCGCGGTAGAATTGCGCGTCCTCGTTGACGGAAACCGCGTCCGCGCGGGCGCGCGACAACGGCCACAGCACGGCCAGCACGGCCGCCGCCGTCATCACCGCAAACACCACCCAGATCGCCATGCGGCCTAATATAACGAGCGACCCCGACCGGGGACGCCGCACCGTGGCGACACGGTGACGCGTGAGGGATTCTACGGAGCCGATCGGGGACCTTGCCCCCGATTCTCGACACGACCTACATCGATGCCGGACGGCACGGGTCCGACGAGACCATGCGAAGGAAGCAACCGGCCGAGAAGCCCGAGGGCCGCACCGACTGGGAGCGCGTCCGCCGGTTCGGCGAAGCCGCGATCGAGCCAGCCTCGACGGCGACGTCGCCCCTCAGGCCGCGTCGCCGGGGAGGTCGAGCACCGCGGCGAGGCCGCCGAGGGGCGAACGGGACAAGTCGAGGGAGCCGCGATAGAGGGCGGCGAGGTCGGACACGATCGACAGGCCGAGGCCGGAGCCGGGCTTGCTCTCGTCGAGCCGGCGGCCGCGCTTGAGGGTTCCGCGGGCCTCCTCGGGCAGGCCGGGCCCGTCGTCCTCGACCCTCAGGACGAGGCGGGCGCGCTCCCCGTCGCGGGCGACCTCGCCCGAGATCGCGACTCGCCCCGCGGCCCACTTGCAGGCGTTGTCGACGAGGTTGCCGATCATCTCCTCGAGATCCTGGCGCTCGCCGCGGAAGCGCGCCGCCTCGGCGATGCGCACGCCGATGTCGAGGTCCTTGTCCCGGTAGATCTTGCCGAAGGTGCGCGCGAGACCGTCCACCACCGGCTCGACCTCCGTGACCGTGCCGAGGGTGCCGGCGAGCGCCGCCGCCCGGGCCCGGTCGAGGTGGTAGTTGACCTGGTCGCGCATGACGGCGGCCTGCTCGCGCACCTTCGCCGCCACGTCGTCCGGGACGTGGTCGACCTCGTTGACGATCACGCTGAGGGGCGTCTTGAGGGCGTGGGCGAGGTTGCCGACCTGCGTGCGCGCCCGCTCCAGGATCTCCCGGTTGGTGTCGAGGAGGAGGTTGAGCTCGTCCGCGAGGGGCGCGATGTCGCGGGGGAAGGCGCCGTGGATGCGCTCGGCCTCGCCGCGGCGGATGCTGCTCACCGCCCCGCGCAGACGCACGAGCGGATTGAGGCCGAAGCGGATCTGGAGGAGCGTCGTCACCCCGAGCGACAGGCCGAGCAGGGCGAAGGTCACGGACATGGCGACCATGAAGCGGCGGATGTCGCCCTCGATCTCGTCCGCCGGCCCCGCCACCCGGACGATGTAGCGGCCCTCCTCCCCGAGATCGATGTCCCGCTCCAGGATGCGCAGGCGCCGGTCCTCGGGGCCCTGCCGGTAGCCCTTGCGGATCTCGCCGAAATGCCAGGGTTCGTCCGGGCGCAGCAGCCCCGGCAGGGGAGCGCCGAAGAGGGAGCGGGAGGCCTGGATGTCGCGCGGCCGGGCGTCGGGCTGGCCGACCTGCCAGTACCAGCCGGACAGGGGCAGGTCGAAGCGGGGATCGCCCAGGCTGCCGAGCGCCCGCTCGGCGGGGTCGCCCGGGGCGACGAGGTCCGAGGCGAGGTCGGTCGCGTAGACGAGGAGGCGGGCGTCGAAGGAGCGCTCCGCCGCCTCCCGGTAGAGGGCGGAGAGGATCAGGCCGGCGATGAGGAGGATGAGGAAGCTCAGGAACACGGCCGAGACCGCGAGCCGGATCGCGATCGACTGGCCGGCCAGAAACCTCATCGCGGCGGGCGGCCGGGATCGGGCGTCGGCTCGATCAGGTAGCCGAGGCCGCGCACCGTGTGGATCGCCTCGACCCCGAGCTTCTTGCGCAGCCGCCCGACGAAGACCTCGATGGTATTCGAATCGCGGTCGAAGTCCTGCTCGTAGAGGTGTTCGGTGATCTCGCCCCGCGAGACGATCCGGCCCGCGTGGTGCATCAGGTAGGACAGGAGCCGGTACTCGTGGGAGGTCAGCTTCACCGGCTTGCCTTCCACCGTGACCCGGCCCGAGCGGGTGTCGAGCCGCACGGGGCCGCAGACGATCTCGCTCGTCGCGTGGCCGGCGGCGCGGCGCAGCAGCGCCCGCACCCGCGCCAGAAGCTCCTCCATGTGGAAGGGCTTCGTCACGTAGTCGTCGGCGCCGGCGTCGAAGCCCTGGACCTTGTCGCTCCAGCGGTCCCGGGCGGTGAGGATGATGACCGGCATCTTGAGGCCGGCCTCGCGCCAGCCGGTGAGGACCGAGGCGCCGTCGGTCTTCGGGAGGCCGAGGTCCAGGATCACCGCGTCGTAGGGCTCGGTCTCGCCGAGGAAGCCGCCCTCCTCCCCGTCGAAGGCGGTATCGACGGCGTAGCCGGCGCTCTCGAGGGCGCCCGCGATCTGGCGGTTGAGGTTGCGGTCGTCCTCGACGACGAGAAGACGCATGATGCCTACTGGACGTTCTTCACCCGGCCGGACGGGCCGTCGATCGTCACCTGGACGAAACGGCCGTCCCTTCGCAACGCCATGATGACATAAAGAAGGCCGCTCGCGTCGCGGCACAAGCTCGCGCGCACCACGTCCCCGTCGGGAACCGCGCGCCGGGCGGTCGTGACCGCGCTCGACGGCGACACCACCTCGCGTGCCGCGACGACCTCGCGGATCTCGCCGGGGGGCAGACAGTCCTGGAACGGCGCGGCGGCAGCCGGCGCCACCCCGAGCAGCCCGACGAGCGCCGCGGTGATCCTGAAGGGCATGCCGGCACCCTGCGCGCGTAGCCGTGAACGGGTCCTGAATGTCAGGATACGCCGATCCGCTTGATCTCCCAATGCAGCTCGACCCCGGAGTTTTCGCGCACCCGGCGGCGCACCTCCTCGCCGAGGTTCTCGATGTCGGCCGCGGTGGCGTCGCCCCGGTTGATCAGGAAGTTGCAGTGCATCTCCGAAACCTGGGCGCCGCCGATGGTCAGCCCCCGGCAGCCGGCCGCGTCGATGAGCTTCCAGGCCTTGCCGCCGGGCGGGTTCTTGAAGGTCGAGCCGCCGGTCTTCTCGCGGATCGGCTGGGCGGCCTCGCGCGCCTCGGTGACCCGATCCATCTCGGCGAGGATCGCCGCCTGGTCGCCCGGCCGGCCCTGGAAGAGGGCCTGCGTGAAGATCACGTCCTCCGGCGCGCTCGAATGCCGGTAGGCGAAGCCCATGTCGGCGTGGCGGAACACCCGGACTTTCCCCTGGCGGTCGACGCCCCGGGCCTCGACGAGGACGTCGGTGGTCTCGCCCCCGTGCGCGCCGGCGTTCATGCGCAAGGCGCCGCCGATCGAGCCCGGGATGCCCCGGTAGAAGGCGAGCCCCGCGATGGAGGCGTCCGCCGCGGCGCGGGCGACCTTCACGTCCGGCACGGCGGTGCCGGCGCGGACGCGGTGGCCGTCCTCGACCTCGATCATGCCGAAGCCGCGGCCGCCGAGGCGGATCACCACGCCCGGCACGCCGCCGTCGCGCACGATCAGGTTCGACCCGAGCCCGACCACGGTGACGGGGACGTCTTCCGGCAGATGCGCGAGGAAGTAGGCGAGGTCGTCCTCGTCGGCCGGGGAGAACAGGACCTGCGCCGGCCCGCCGACCCGGAACCAGGTCAGGTCGGCCATGGCCGCGTTGGCGACCATCCGCCCGCGCAGGTCGGGCATGCGGTCCTTCAAGTCCGGGGTGATGTCGGGGAAAGCCATCACGCCGCCTTGGCCCCGAGCGCCTCGAGCTCGCCGGGCAGCGCGTAGGCCCATTGGGTGATGTTGCCGGCGCCGAGGCAGATCACGTAGTCGCCGGGCCGGGCGAGGCCTCTGACGAGGCCGGCGAGGTCCTCGGAGCGCTCGAGGGCGACGGCGTTGCGGTGGCCGCGGGCGCGCAGGCCGGAGACGAGCCCGTCCCGGTCGGCGCCGGGGATCGGCGCCTCCCCGGCCGCATAGACCGGCGCCACGATCACCGCATCGGCGTCGTTGAAGCAGGTGCAGAACTGGTCGAACAGCGAGGACAGGCGCGTGTAGCGGTGCGGCTGCACCACCGCGATCACCTGCCCGTCGGTCGAGGCGCGGGCGGCCTTGAGCACGGCGGCGATCTCGACCGGGTGGTGGCCGTAATCGTCGAACACCTCGACCCCGTTCCATTCGCCGGTCCGGGTGAAGCGGCGCTTGACGCCGCCGAAACCGAGGAGGGCCTTGCGGATCGCGTCGGGCTGGACCCCGAGCTCGTGGGCGACGGCGATGGCGGCGGTGGCGTTCAGCGCGTTGTGGCGGCCGGGCATCGGCAGGCACAGGTCGTCGATCTCGAAGCGCATTCCCGGCCGGCGGTCGCGGATCAGGACCCGGAAGCGGGTGCGGCCGCCGCCCTGCTCGACGTCGATCAGGCGCACGTCCGCCTGCGGGTTTTCGCCGTAGGTGACGATGCGCCGGTCCTCGATCCGCCCGACGAGATCCTGCACCGTCGGGTGGTCGATGCACATCACCGCGAAGCCGTAGAACGGGATCGAATCGATGAAGGAGCGGAACGCCTCCTTGATCGCGTCGAAGGTGCCGAAATGATCGAGGTGCTCGGGGTCGATGTTGGTGACGATGGCGACATCGGCCGGCAGCTTGAGGAAGGTGCCGTCGGACTCGTCCGCCTCGACCACCATCCAGGCGCCCTCCCCCATGCGGGCGTTGGTGCCGTAGGCGTTGATGATGCCGCCGTTGATGACCGTCGGGTCGAGCCCGCCGGCGTCGAGGAGGGTGGCGACGAGGGAGGTGGTGGTGGTCTTGCCGTGGGTCCCGGCGACGGCGACGCAGCTCTTGAAGCGCATCAGCTCGGCGAGCATCTCGGCCCGGCGCACCACCGGCAGGCGGCGCTCGCGCGCGATCACGAGCTCCGGGTTGTCGCGCTTGATCGCGGTCGAGACGACGACGATCTCGGCCCCGTCGACGTTCTCGGCCCGGTGACCGACGAAGGTCCTGATGCCTTTGTCGGCGAGGCGCCTGACGTTGTAGTTGTCGGCCGCGTCCGACCCCTGCACCGTATAGCCGAGGTTGTGCATGACCTCGGCGATGCCGGACATGCCGATGCCGCCGATGCCGATGAAGTGGATGGGTCCGAGCTTGGGCGGCAGTTTCATCAGGCGGTCCCGGATGACTGGGCAAGACGCAGGACGAGCGTCGCGAGCCGGTCGGCGGCGTCGGCGATGCCGGCGCTCTTGGCCGCCGCGGCCGCCGCGGTCAAGCCCTGCGGGTCGTGGAACCGCTCAACGATCTCGGCCGCGAGCCGTTCCGGGGTGAATTCCACCTGCGGCAGCACCGTCGCGGCGCCGATGGCCGAAAGCGCGCGGGCGTTCGCCGCCTGGTCCTGGTCGAGGGCGCCCGGCAGGGGCACCAGGATGGCGGGGCGGCCGATCACCGCGAGCTCCGCCACCGTCGAGGCGCCCGAGCGCGAGACGACGAGGTGGGCGCCGGCCATGCGCTGCGGCAGGTCCTTGAAGAAGGGCTGGACGTCGGCTCCCTCGAGCAGCCGGGCATAGGTCTCGCGCACTTGGGCGAGGTCCTCCTCCCGGGCCTGCTGGGCGAGGACGAGGCGGGCGCGCAGCTCCGCCGGCAGCCGCTCGACGGCGGCCGGCACGACCTCGCTCATGACGCGGGCGCCCTGGCTTCCGCCGAAGACGAGGACGCGCAGGCGCCCGTCCTCGAGGGACGGATAGGGCGTCGCCGCGGCCGCGATCACCGCCGGGCGGACCGGATTGCCCGTGTGGACCGGGGCCGGCGTCCCGGCCGGGACGCCGTCGACCTGCGGGAATCCGGTCGCGATCGCGGTCACGCGCCCGGCGAGAAAGCGGTTCGCGCGCCCCATCACCCCGTTCTGCTCGTGCAGCAGGGTCTTCACGCCCATGCCGGAGGCGGCGAAGACCGGCGGCACCGTCGGGTAGCCGCCGAAGCCGACCACCACGGCGGGCTTCAGCCGCCGGATCGCCCGGCGGGCCTGGAGGTAGCCGCGCCCGAGCACGAGCGCCGCCTGCGCCATCCTCACGAGCGAGCGCCCGGACGGGGTCGCGGCGGCGATCTGCACCACCTCGTCGGCCGGGAAGGCGTCGAGCATGGCCCCGGCGCGGGTGTCGGTGGCGAGCGCCACACGCGCGCCGCGCGCCCGCAGGGCGCCCGCGAGGGCCTCGGCGGGGAAGAGGTGGCCGCCGGTCCCGCCGGCGGACAACAGGACGAGGGTCATGGCCGCTCGAGCATCTCGGCCCGGGGCCGGCGGCGGGTCAGGGCGACCAGGAAGCCCATGCCGAGAGCCAGCGACAGGAGCGAGGAGCCGCCGTAGGAGATGAAGGGCAGCGTCATGCCCTTCGCCGGGATCAGGTGCACGTTCACCGCCATGTTGATGACCGCCTGCAGCCCGAACATGGTGAGGAGGCCCGTCGCGGCAAGCCTGGAAAAGGTGTCCTCGTTCCGGCGCGCGAGCACGAGCCCGCGCAGGACGATGAAGGCGAACAGGAGCACGACGGCGAGGCAGACGAGGATGCCGAACTCCTCCCCGATGACCGCGAAGCTGAAATCCGTGTGCGCGTCGGGCAGGCGGCGCTTGGCGATGCCCTCCCCCGGCCCGGTGCCGAGCCAGCCGCCGCGGGCGAAGCCCTCCATGGCGGTCTCGGTCTGGAAGTTGTCGACCGCCTTGTCGGCGTCGCCCATGATCTTGTGCAGGAAGCGCTCGATGCGGTCGCGCACGTGCGGCAGGAACTGGTGGGCGGCGACGACGCCGAGCGCGCCGAGGCCGCCGAGACCCATGACCCAGAACCAGTGCAGCCCGGCGACGAAGAACAGCGCGCACCAGACGATGGTCACCAGCATGGTCTGCCCGAAATCGGGCTGCATGATCAACGGGATGATGGTGGTCGGCAGGAGCAGCATGGCGAGGATCGCGCCCGGCATGTCGTTGCGCCGGGCGCCCTCGGAGAAGGCCCAGGCGGCGACCACCACGAAAGCGGGCTTCACGAACTCGGACGGCTGCAGGCCGATCCCGGCGATCGAGATCCAGCGGTGCGCGCCCTTGATCTCGGGCCCGAAATGCAGGGCCAGGATCACGAGCACCATGCCGACCGCGTAGACCGCGAGGGCGACCCGGCGGACGTGGCGCAGGGACAGGAACGACACCGCCACGAGGACCATGAGGGCGGGGGCGAGATAGAGCACCTGCCGGCCGACGAAGTGGAAGGTGGAGAGGCCGAGCCGGTCGGCGACGGGCGGCCCGCCGGCCATGAGGAAGACGAGGCCGGAGACCATGAGCACGGCGAGCGCCGCGAGGAGGGCCCGGTCGACGGTCCACCACCAATCGCCGACGATCGAGCGATGCGCGCGTGACATCATGGGCGGGCTCCGGAACCGGGTTCGGGGTTCCGGATCGTTCGCACAAGCGCGTTTATGCTTCGTTTACCGAGACGGGGGTCCGGCCGCGCCCGCTCTCACGCGGCGAAGGCGAGCCGCCAGACGAGGACCGCGCCGGCGAGCCAGAGCGCCACCACGGCGGCGGCGCCGGCGAGGCTCGCCCGCCGCTCCGCACGAGCCGCGGCCGCCCGCAGTTCCGCCATCACCCCCGGCGGGACGAGCCTGATCGCCAATGCGATCCCGAGGGGCACGAGGATCAGGTCGTCGAGCTGGCCGAGGACCGGAATGAAGTCCGGCACGAGGTCGATCGGGCTCAGGGCGTAGGCGGCGACGCCGGCGGCCACGGCCTTGGCGTACCAGGGGACCCGCGGATCCCGGGCGGCGAGCGCGAGGACGACGACCTCCCGCTTCAGGGCGCGAGCCCATCGGCGCAGGGTCTCGAACACCGGAAGCTAGCGGGTGGCCGCGGCCGCGACTCCGGCCGCGATGGCCTCGGCCAGGATCTGGGCGACGCAACGCTTGCGGCCCTCGCCGCGCCCGGCGTGCTTGGGGGCGATGCCGGCCAGCGTCTTCATCACGTCGTAGCGCTTGAACACCCCGGCCCCCTCCTCCGCCGCGACCTTGCGGATGAGGCTCAGATAGGCGTGCTGGCGCGGGTGGTCGTCCCAGCGGGGCACGAACTGCAGGTCCATGACCACCACGTCGGCGCCGGTGCGGGCGAGGCGCTCGAGGCCCTGCACCATCTCCTCCCGCAGGCGCTCGAGCCCGGTGTCGAGGGCGGCGGCGGCGGCGCCGGCCTGCCAGATGACGAGCGCCGGCTCCATGGCGGCGACCTCGTCGGCGACGCTGTCGAGCATGTCCGCGGCGCGGTGGCCGTGCAGGCCCTTCTTCACGACGTCGAATTCGACGCCCGGCCAGCGGCGCGCCAGCTCGGCCTGCAGGAGCCCGACCCGGTGGAACTCGGGCGAGACCGGCCCCGTCGCGTCCTCGGCGGAGCTGCCGAGGATGACGATCGTGACCGGACGGCGGGTCTCGAGGCGGGTGGCGAGGGTCGGCAGGGGCGCCTCGAGCTTCGAGACGTCCTGCGGCACGACGCAGGACGCACCGGCCCGCGCGGCGCCCGGGGACAGGGCCGCGACCAGGAGCAACGCAGCGATGATCCGCTTCATGACGGAACGCCCGCGGTCACCGTGCTCGCAGGGGCCGACACGGCCTTGGCCTGCGACACGGTGCGATCATACCACGCCAGGACGTGGGCCAGAAGGACCAGCGTCACGATCCCCACCGCGTTCACCCCGAGGACCGCGTACCAGACCCGGTCCGTCTCGGTCAGGACGACGTAAGCGACCATCGAGCAGACGATGCCGATCGAGAAGACCTCGAGGGAATGCCGGCCGACGATGGCGAGGGTCCGGGCCGGGGCCCGGTGCAGCCAGGCGGCGTCCCGGTCGACCAGGACCGCGATCAGGTAGGCGCAGGCGAGGAGGCTGAAGATGCGGGCCGGCGAGAGCCGGACCTTGTCCCAGGCGAGATGGTACTCGCGGGGCAGCCATTCGAGGAAGCCGAGCAGGGGCACGTGCCCCTGCATCGCCTTCAGGAGCACGATGCCCGGAACCGCGAGCAGGGCGAGGGCGAGGAGGGTGCGGCCCCGCGGCAGGGCGACCCCGTCCCGGACCGCGTAGCCGGCGACGGCCCCGATCACGAACAGGAGCTGCCACGCCAGCGGATTGAAGAACCACACGCCGTTGAGCGGCAGGTTCGGGAGGTTGAGGCCCGTCCCCTGCGCGAGCGCCCAGAGCAGGACCGAACCGCACAGGACGGCGGCCGGGCTCGCCCGCATGGCGAACGGGAGGAGCGGGAAAGCCGCGAGCAGGACCACGTAGAGCGGCAGGATGTCGAGGTAGTTGGGCTGGTAGACCAGCAGGAGGGCGTGCAGGAGCGCCCGCTCGGTCTCGGCGAAGAGCGGCTGGATGTTGACCGCCTCGTAGTAGAGCGGGTCGTCGAAGCGCATCGCCGCCCAGGCGATCAGCCCGGCGACGAAGATGAAGGTGAGGAGGTGCGCGCCGTAGAGTTCGAGGATGCGGCCGCCGACCCGCGCCGTCCCGACGAGAAAGCCGCGGCGCTCGAAGAGCGGCCCGAAGGCGAGCGCCACGGCGAAGCCCGCGAGCAGGACGAAGGCATCGGCGGCGTCGTGGAAGAAGAAGGCGCCGGGCGCATAGCTCGCGAGGGGGTTGCCGGGCACGTGCGTGACGAAGATGACGAGCAACGCGAAGCCGCGCACCGCGTCGACGCGGACGTCCCGCGGCGCGCGCTGCGCGTCGGACCCCGTGCGGGGCGTGATGAGCCAGCGGCAAAGGCTCGGTGCTGTCATGCGAAGGGCTCGGCAGGTGGGACGACTTAGATGGTCCGGCCTTAACACTTGTCAAACGATGCGCCGGGGGAGGCCCCGGCGCCCGCGCAGCCGCCGCACTGCCCCTTTCCGCCGCCGAACGCGACCAGAGTACCTGTCCGACCGCTCCCGAAGGTCCTTCGACATGCCGATTGCGGCCGATTCCGGCCGCTTCGGCCCGGGAGGCGGCCGGGCCGGGGCGGGCAGCAGCCGCTCCGGTTCACGCAGGTTTGATCCGGGATTCGGGGCCGGCGGAACGGAATCAGAGGGTCATCGCGGCCGCGTTGATGACGCCGGCGGACAGGGAGGCGGCGCCGAGGAAGAGGGCGGCGGCGATCTCGCCGGTGGCGATGCGCCGCGACAGGTTGGGGATCGCGAGGCGCACGAGCCAGTAGACCACGATCTGCACGGCGATGGCGACGAGGCCCCACAGGATCGCGTCGAGGAGCGTCTGCGCCCGTACGATGGCGCTCGACAGAGGCAGCGCGAAGCCGACGAGGCTCAGGCCGAGCGCCAGCGCCGCGGCGGTCACGTTCTGGCGGATCAGCGCGAACTCGTTGTGCGCCGTCGCGAGCGTGTAGAGGAAGAGGTAGAGGACGACGAGGCCGACGCCGGTGCCGAAATAGAGGGTGAATTCGGCGAGGCGCCAGAGAACGCCCATCAGACGAGGCGGCTCTGCTCCACGGCCGCGCCGATGAAGCTCTCGAACAGCGGGTGCGGCGCGAACGGGCGCGACTTCAGCTCCGGGTGGAACTGGACGCCGACGAACCACGGGTGGTCGTCGTACTCGACGATCTCGGGCAGGAGCCCGTCGGGCGAGACGCCGCAGAAGCGCAGGCCCTTCGCC
>DATLFZ010000102.1:0-6193 GCA_035540795.1 Beijerinckiaceae bacterium
GGTCGGGCCGGGCCACGCCGCCCGCTGCATCCGCGCCCACGAATCGATCGAGCTCCTGCGCCCGCCCCGGCCGAGCGAACTCGCCCCGGCCTGAAACCTCGCCCCTCCGATGCCGTTGTTTTCCGGACCGGAAACGGAGGCGGACATGGATCGGCAGCGGATCGAGGGTGAGGCGAAGCGGCAGTTCGGCAGGGCGCAGGAGGCGGTCGGCGAGTTCGCCGGGGATGCCCGCACGCAGGCGCAGGGCATGGCCCGGCAGGCGGAGGGCGCGGTCGAGAACTACGCCGGGCAGGCCCGGGACGCCGTGCGCGAATACGCCGGCGAGGCCGCCGCCTATGCGGGCGAGGCCTACGAGCGCGGGCGGCGCACCGTGCGCCGGCAATGGGACCGCTACGAGCCGGACCGCTACCTGCGCGAAGGCCGGCAGGTCGTGCGCCGGCAGGTCGAGACCCATCCCCTGGTCTCGATCCTGATCGCGGGGGCGGTCGGCTATCTCCTCGCCTACCTGATCCACGCCCCGCGCGGCGGGAGCGGGGACGGCGTGCCGGACTACGCCCGTCGCGAGTCGCGCTACCGCTGGCGGGATTGACCCGCGCCGACGCAACCCGGGCTTGAGCAAACCGCGCCGGGGTGGCATGGCGGGTGTCCGCGAGGCTTTCGGGGACACATGCGCGACTTCGCCCAGGGTTCCGACAACGCCGACCTGCGCGTGCGCGCGGCTTGGCTCTACTACATGGAGGGCCTGACGCAGGAGCAGGTCGCGGCCCGGCTCGGCATCAGCCGCATCCGGGTGCTGCGGCTGCTCGCCGCGTCCCGGGAGGACGGCACGGTCCAGATCCGGATCAACGCCCGCTCCACGCGCCAGGTCGCCCTCGCCCGCCGCCTCGAACAGGCCTTCGGCCTCGACGAGGCGGTGGTGGTGCCCGCGCCGGAGGACGAGGCGCAGCTCTCGACCCTGATCGGCCACGCCGTCGGGGCGTACCTGTCCGACGAGATCCGCGACGGCCAGGCCGTCGGCATCGGCTGGGGCGCGACCCTGCAGAAGGCGCTGCTCTCGGTGAGCCGCCGCCCCGTCGCCGGGGTGAAGATCGTCTCCCTCCTCGGCGGCCTGACCCACTCGACGGGCGTGAACCCCTCCGCCGTCGCCTGGCGCCTCGCCGACCTCTACGAGGCGGAATGCTACCAGATCACCGCCCCGGTCTTCGCGAGCGACGAGACGATGCGGGCGGGCCTGTGGCAGCACCCGGAGCTGCGCCAGGTGCGGGAGCGCGCGCCCGCCCTCGACCTCGCCTTCGTCAGCGTCGGCAGCGTGACCGCCGACGACACGATCTTCCGCCTGGGCCTGCTCTCGCCCGAGGACGCCCGCTCCCTTGCCGAGGCGGGCGCGGTGGGCGATGTCCTGTGCCACTTCATCGACGAGGCCGGGCGGGTGGTCGACCACCCGATCAACCGGCGGGTCATGGCGATTCCGCCGGCGGAGCTGCGCGCCGTGCCGAAGGTGGTCCTCGCCGCCGGCGGCCGGCGCAAGCTCGCCGCGATCCGGGCCGCCCTCGCCGCGACCGGCGCGCGGGTGCTCGTGACCGACGAGGGAACCGCCGAGGCGCTGTCCGCAGGCGCCGCGCACGCCCTCGGCGAGCGCCGGCTCGCCTGAGCCGCACCTGCGTAGATCCCGTCCGGTCGAATTCGCGCGAGCCCGGGTTCTCTCAAGCAGAGTAGCTGCGGGATTCCGAGTTTCGCAGGCTCTCGCGGGCGGGTTCAACTGCGGTTCATCTACATGGGCAAACCTTAACTCGTGTCCATGTCCGGCTTCGGCTACCCCTTTTCCGGGGCGACCAACCGATCCCGAGGAAACCACCATGAACATCTTCTCTCGCAAGGGGCTCGGCGTCGGCGCGGCCGCCGCGCTCGTGCTCGGCGGCGCCTTCGCGACCGCGACGCCCGCCGAGGCCTCCCCCTACGGCTACAAGGGCCCGCGGGCCGTGTACGGCCCCGCCTATCGCCCGGTCCGCGGACCGGTCTACCGCCCGGTCCGGGCCTATCCGCACCGCTACTACGCGCCGCGCAATCCGGGCGCGGCGGTCGCCGCCGGCGTCCTCGGCGGGCTCGCCCTCGGCGCGATCGCGAGCCAGGCCTACGCCGCCCCGGCCTTCGGCCCCTGCTGGACCGAGAACCGGGTCGCCTTCGACGCGTGGGGCCGCCAGTTCGTCCAGCCGGTCCGGGTCTGCCGCTGATCCTGGCCTTCCGCCCCCGCTCCGGCTAAGCCGGGGCGGGGGTCGCCATGAAGCTCATCACCTGGAACATCCAATGGGGACGCGGCATGGACGGACGCGTCGACCTCGCCCGCATGGTCGACCACGCCCGGGCGATGGCCGATTTCGACGTGCTCTGCGTCCAGGAAGTGGCGTCGAACTTTTCGGATCTCGCCGGCCTCGACGACTCGGACCAGTTCGCCCGCCTCGCGGAACTGCTGCCGGACTACGCGCCGGTGGAGGGCGTCGCCCTCGACATCCCGGACCGGGACGGCCGCCGCAAGCGCTTCGGCAACATGATCCTGTCGCGCCTGCCCGTGCAGCAGGTCCTGCGCTACACCCTGCCCTGGGAGGCGGACCGCACCCGCAACATGCCCCGCCTCCTGATCGAGGCGACGGTGACGGCGCCGTTCGGGCCGGTGCGGGTGATGACGACCCACCTCGAATATTCCTCCGACCGCATCCGCCGGGCCCAGGTCGACGGCATCCGCGAGGCCCACCGCACCGCCTGCGACCGGGTCGCGAACCCGCGCGAGGACGGGCCCGGCACCTATGTCCGCCTGCCGACCGCGACCGCCGCGATCCTCACCGGCGACTTCAACATGAAGCCGGACGATCCGACGAAGCGTCGGATCTCCGCCCCGATCCCCGGGGCGCCGGCCCTGCGCGACGCCTGGGAGCTGCTCCGGGCCGAGCCGCACCCGCCCTCGTTCTGCCTCTACGACCAGACCTACGGCGCGCCCCATTGCTGCGACTTCGTGTTCGTGAGCGAGGACCTCGCCCCCCGCCTGCGGCGCGTGTTCTACGACGTCGAGACGCAGGCCTCCGACCACCAGCCGGTCCTGATCGAGCTCGCCTGATCCGGCTCGGTCCGGTGCCGGACGAACGGGCCGGGAACGTTCGAGGGCCCCTCCTCGGCCATGGCGGGCGCCGCCGCGGCTCCGGTCTGACGTTAGGGAACTTACCCCCCGAAATCGCGCCGGGTACTCGCGATTGCCTTCGACATGCCACACTCCCTGTGGCAAACTGCCCGCGTCGGAACAGCATAGGAGGGACCGACATGGCGATGCAGAATCACTTGGGCGAGCTCGAGCGGCGGCATCAGGCCCTCGAGCGCGAGATTCAGGACGCTCTCTGCCACCCGTCGACCGACAGCCTCCGAATCGCCGAGCTCAAGCGAAGGAAACTGCAGCTCAAGGACGAGATCATGAAGCTGCGCCAGACCGAACGCGTGGTGCACTGACCCGGATCCAGTCCCAGTCCCGAGCCGCCGCCTCCGCAAGGAGCGGCGGCTTTGTTTTTTCAGGGACAGTACCCCGGCCCACCGCGCCGGCCGACTTCTGCCACTCGCCGAGCGGTAGCCCTAACGCCCGCTGAACGCGATGATGTGCCCTTCCGGTCCCTCGACGTAGAAGTCCCGCGTGCCCCACGGGCGTTGGCCGAGGGGCTTGACGATCGTCGCACCGCGCGCCCGGCACTCGTCGTAGAGGGCCGCGACGTCCTCGACCCCCGCGCACGCGTCCAGGTGTTCGTTGTCGCGGCGGTGCTCCCGCTCGCCGGGCAGGCGCGCGGCCTCCTTCAGGTGGAGCTCCAGGCCGTCACGCGTGCCGATCGCGTAAAACCCCTCGTAGGGTTCGCCGAACGTGAAGCCCAGCTTGTCCCGATACCAGGCGACGGCACCCTCGAGATCGGTCACCAGGAACTGGGGGGCGAAGGACGTCAGCCGCGTGCGCGCGAGGGCGTCAGAGGGCATGGCGGTCTCCCGCTTCCGACCGGTTCAGAGTAGCCGACCGCTCCCGCGCGCGCAAACCGCGGACCGTCGCCGTTTGCGGCCTCGCTCCGGTCCGCCGGCCTTGCATCCGCGGATCGCGGGCGGCAGTCTCCGGCGAGCGCCTGATGGACGATGCCATGACCACCGCGACCCTCGCCCGCGAACCCGCCGCCCAGAGCCGATACCGGGACATTTACGGCGGGTGGAAGGCCGACCCGGAGCGCTTTTGGGCCGAGGCGGCCCGGGAGATCGACTGGTCGAAGCCCGCCGACAGGGTGTTCGACCCGGACGCGGGCATCTACGGCCGCTGGTTCGTCGGGGCCGAATGCAACGCCTGCTGGAACGCGGTCGACCGGCACGTGCCGGCGCGCGGCGACCAGGTGGCGATCGCCTACGACAGCCCGGTCACCGGGACGAAGCGCAGCCTCACCTATCGCGACCTGCAGGAGGAGACGGCGACGCTCGCCGCCGTGCTCGCCGAGTTGGGAGTCGGCAAGGGCGACCGGGTCGTCCTGTACATGCCGATGATCCCGGAGGCGGCGATCGCCATGCTGGCCTGCGCCCGCATCGGGGCGATCCATTCGGTGGTGTTCGGCGGCTTCGCGGCGAAGGAACTCGCCACCCGCATCGACGACGCCAAGCCGAAGGCGATCCTGTCCGCCTCCTGCGGCATCGAGGTCAACCGGGTCGTCCGCTACAAGCCGCTCCTCGACGAGGCGATCGCGCTCGCGACCCACAAGCCGGATTCCTGCCTGATCTTCCAGCGCCCCCAGGCGCAGGCCGAGATGGGCCCGCGCGACCGGGACTGGGCCGAGGCGATCGCCGGAGCGAAGGCGGCCGGCCGGCGCGCCGCCTGCGTGCCGGTCGCCGCCACCGACCCGCTCTACATCCTCTACACCTCGGGCACGACGGGCAGGCCGAAGGGGGTGGTGCGCGACACCGGCGGCTACCTCGTCGCGCTCAAATGGTCGATGAAGGGGCTCTACGGGATCGAGCCGGGCGAGGTGTACTGGTGCGCCTCCGACGTCGGCTGGGTCGTCGGCCATTCCTACATCGTGTACGGGCCGCTCCTGCACGGCTGCACCAGCGTGCTCTACGAGGGCAAGCCGGTCGGCACGCCGGACGCCGGCGCTTTCTGGCGGGTGATCGCGGAGCACGGCGCCGTCGCGCTGTTCACGGCGCCGACCGCCTTCCGGGCCATCAAGAAGGAGGACCCGGACGGCCGCCTGATGCGGCAGCACGACCTCTCGAAGTTCCGCACCCTCTTCCTCGCCGGCGAGCGCGCCGACCCGGACACGGTCCAATGGGCCGAGCGCATGCTCGGCGTGCCGGTGATCGACCATTGGTGGCAGACCGAGACCGGCTGGGCCATCGCCGGCAACCCGGTCGGGCTCGGGGCGCTGCCGGTGAAGCACGGTTCGCCGACCGTGCCGATGCCCGGCTACGACCTGCAGGCCCTCGACGAGGGCGGCAGGCCCGTGCCGGCGGAGACCATGGGCACGCTGGCGATCAAGCTGCCCCTGCCGCCCGGCTGCCTGCCGACCCTGTGGCACGCCGACGAGCGTTTTCGCGAGAGCTACCTCACCACCTTCCCGGGCTACTACAACACCTCGGACGCCGGCTTCCTCGACCGGGACGGCTACGTCTACGTCATGGGCCGCACGGACGACATCATCAACGTCGCCGGCCACCGGCTCTCGACGGGGGGCATGGAGGAGGTGCTCGCCTCCCACCCCGCCGTCGCCGAATGCGCCGTGATCGGCGTCAAGGACGAGCTCAAGGGCGAGGTGCCCTGCGGCTTCGTCGTGCTGAAGTCGGGCGTCACTACCCCGCCGAACCAGGTCGAGACCGAGCTGGTCGGCCTCGTGCGCGAAAAGATCGGGCCGGTGGCCGCCTTCAAGCTCGCCGTCACGGTCGGCCGGCTGCCCAAGACCCGCTCCGGAAAGATCCTGCGCGGCACCATGAAGAAGATCGCCGACGGCGAGCCCTGGTCCATGCCCGCCACCATCGACGACCCCGCCATCCTCGACGAGATCGGCCAGGCCCTGCGGGGGAAGGGGCTCGGCTAGGCGAGCAGAGCGGCGCCGACCAGGACCGCCGCGGCCAGGAGGACGGGGCCGGCGGCGGACCAGCTGCCGAGGCGGCGCTCGATGCGGGCGAGGCCCTCGAAGAG
>DATLFZ010000103.1:0-4308 GCA_035540795.1 Beijerinckiaceae bacterium
GGCGGGGCCGGCGGCGAGGGCCGCGGCCGACAGGAGCCCCTTCAGGGCCGTGCGGCGGGACGGAGGAAGCATGATTCGGGCGAGACTCGGAGCGCGGCAGGCGGCGCCGGGCTCGGCCGGCGCGGTTTCGGAGCCCCTCTAGCACGCCGGATCGCGTCGAATCGCGGGCAAGCGGCCCCGTTCGCGAAAAAATCTGTGCTCCGGGCCCGAAAAACCGGCCCTCGCGGACCCGCGGCCCTTGAGACCGGGGCCGATCGCGCGTATCTACGCCCTTGCCCAATTTCGCACGTGCCTGTGGCCGCGTGCCGGTTGGTGGGCATCCGGACAAGAGGCCGGACAGCCGCCAGGGATCGAAAGGGCCGAAGCCGGACGGGTGGGAACCCCAAGGCGGCGGTCCCGGCGAAGACGCCGGATCCCGAACAACAACCGGCAGCCGGAGGCGAAACCGGCGAACCCCGCACTCCACGGGGGACGCAGCTTAAAGCAACGACGAACGGGCTTTTTTGGTCTCGTCGGCCCTCCACAGGTCGACACCGAAGAGGCTTGTTTCTCCTTGCCCCACGTGCGGACGGGTCCTCCCGCTCCAATCCAAGGCAGCATCGTCGGGTGAAGAACCCATCCGCGCTCCGTGTCTCCAACGCACGGAACACGGACGCGCTCTTCCCCCGCTGACGCCGGGCGGTCCGCCGCCCGAATCGACCTCGCGGCCTCGCGGCCGCCGTTGAAGCTTTTGGGGGAGGGCGCCATGACCGAGCGCATCCGCGAATTCCTGCGCAACCGACGCGAGGACGGCCCCTGCCTGGTGGTCGACCTCGAGGTCGTGCGCGACAACTACGCCAAGTTCGCCCGGGCCCTGCCCGACTCGCGCGTGTTCTACGCCGTGAAGGCGAACCCGGACCCGCAGGTGCTGAAGCTCCTGGCGGAGCTCGGCTCGTGCTTCGACACGGCTTCCGTGGTCGAGATCGAGCTCGCGCTCGCCGCCGGCGCCACGCCCGAGCGCGTCTCCTTCGGCAACACCATCAAGAAGGAGCGCGACGTCGTCCGCGCCCTCGAGCTCGGCGTGCGCCTGTTCGCCGTCGATTGCGAGGCGGAGGTGGAGAAGATCGCCCGCGCCAAGGCCCTCGTCGGGGCCGAGGACGTGAAGGTCTTCTGCCGCATCCTGTGCGACGGCGCCGGGGCCGAGTGGCCGCTCTCGCGCAAGTTCGGCTGCGTGCCGGACATGGCGGTCGAGGTGCTGGAGCACGCCCATCGCCTCGGGCTCGAGGCCTATGGGGTGTCGTTCCACGTCGGCTCGCAGCAGCGCAACACGGAAGCGTGGGACCAGGCGCTCGCCTCGGCCTCCGCGATCTTCCGGACCTGCGCCGAGCGCGGCATCCGGCTGTCGATGGTCAACCTCGGCGGCGGCTTCCCGACGAAGTACCTGAAGGACATCCCGGCGGTCGAGGCCTATGGCCAGTCGATCTTCGAGGCCCTGTCCCGGCACTTCGGCAACCGCCTGCCCGAGACGATCATCGAGCCGGGCCGCGGCATGGTTGGCAACGCGGGCATCATCGAGTCCGAGGTCGTCCTCGTCTCGAAGAAGTCCCGCGACGAGGACGAGATCCGCTGGGTCTACCTCGACATCGGCAAGTTCGGCGGCCTCGCCGAGACGATGGACGAGTCGATCCGCTACCCGATCCGCACGGACCGGGACGAGGATCGGATGGCCCCGTGCGTGCTCGCCGGCCCGACCTGCGACTCGGCCGACGTGCTCTACGAGAAGGAGCCGTACCTTCTGCCGATCTCGCTCGAGATCGGCGACAAGGTCCTGATCGAGGGCACCGGCGCCTACACGACGACCTACGCGGCCGTCGCCTTCAACGGCTTCCCGCCGCTGAAGAGCTACGTCATCTGACGAACCCGTCCTCGGCCCGGCGCGCGGCGTCGGGCCGGGGATGACGTACGCCCCGGCGATCCTCGGCTCTCCGCCTTCGGCTGCGGCCGAGGATGATGCTCATCCAGGACTCTCGTTTCTCTTTTCGCCCGGGAGGCAGCCATGGCCGTCGTCCGCGACGAGCGCCCCGCCGACATCCCCGCCCGCGAGCGCCTGCTCGACGCCTGTTTCGGGGACGAGCGGTTCCGCAAGACCTCCGAGCGCCTGCGCGCCGGCCGCCGTCCTGCGCTCGCCCTCGTGGCCGAGGAGAGCGGGATCGTCGGGACCGTGCGCCTGTGGGACGTGGGGGCGGGGGGCCGGCCGGCGCTGCTGCTCGGGCCGCTGGCGGTCGATTGCCGGCGCCAGGGCCGCGGCCTCGGCGCCGCGCTGATGCGGGCGGCGCTCGACCGGGCCGCGGCCGCGGGCCACCGGTCGGTGCTCCTCGTCGGCGACGCGGCCTATTACGCGCGGTTCGGCTTCTCGGCCGCGCTCACCGCCGGCCTGGCGCTGCCCGGGCCGTTCGAGCGCGGGCGCTTCCTCGGCCTGGAACTCGCGCCCGGGGCGCTCGCCGGCGCCTGCGGGCTCGTCGCCCCGACCGGGCGGCGGATCGCGACGGAGCGGCGGCGGGATCGAGCCCTGGCGGCTTGAGGCCCCGGAACCGGCCCGGCCGCGCGGACGTTTCTTTCTCGAGATGGGCGGTCGCGTTTCCGGTCCCCATCGGTGGTGAAGAGATCGAGCCCCGCCGGCAGAGGAGTCCGGCGGGGCTTTGACCGTTGCGATTCAGCTGATATAAACGGTGTCGCGAGAGCGGCGATCGGTCGAGCTTCTTGCTCCCGTGGGGGCAGTCCCGCTTCCGACGAGCTCTCAAAACGAAGCCCCGCCGGCAGAGGAGTCCGGCGGGGCTTCGCGTTTCAGGGCCGTGCGGGCCGGCGTCTTTATTGCGGATAGGACTCCGGACCGACGCGACGCGGGCTCTGGCGGGTGCCGCGGGGCGGGGCCTCGTAATCCACCTCCGGCGCGGCGACCGGTTGCCGACGGGGCGGCGGACCGTGATGGGCGCCGGGCTCGGGGGCGTAGGTCTCGACGGGAGCGCGGCGCGGCGGCTGCGGCGGGAAGTAGGCCCGCCGATCCGGGGCGTAGCCGCGGGGCGGCATGGCGTGGCCGGGATAGGCCCGCGGCGCCGGCGCGTAGCCGTGCGGATGGCCGCGGTGCGGCCGGTGATGATAGGCGTGGTGGCGATGGTGGTGCCGGTGCATCCGGGGCGCCCGCGCCGGCTCGGAGAACCGCTCGCTGTCCTTGTAGATGGGCCCGCCCGTATAGGTCGGCCGCCGCTCGGAATCCTTGTAGACGGGGCCCGGCCCGTAGCCCGGTCCGCGCTCCGCGTCCTTGTAGACCGGCCCCGGACCGGCCTCCGCCGGCATCGACATGCCGTCCGCCGGACCCGCCCCCGGAGCGTCCGCCGCGGCCGCGACGATGAAACCCAAACTCAAGATCGCTCCGCCGAAAACGCTCACGAGTGCTTTGCGCGACATCCGCCGATACTCCGCTGAAGGTGCAGCACACTAGCGTCGGCGGTTCTTTATTCAAGTTAATCTCGGATTTACCATTAACCGGACCTTGGCGCAGCGCGAACGGCCGAGCTTCCCGGATACGGCCGCATTCCACCGTCACACGCCCGCCCCCCGCAACGGACCGAGGAGATGGCATGGGACGGGTCTTGATCGCAGCCGCGCTGCTCGCCGCGATGGCGCAGCCGGCCCTCGCCGAGCGCGCCGCGCTCGACGCGCTGATCGCGCGGCACGCTGAGGCGAACGGCGTTCCCGAGGCGCTCGTGCACCGGGTCATCGTGCGCGAGAGCCGCTACAACCCGAACGCCCGGGGCCGCGGCGGCGCCCTCGGCCTGATGCAGATCAAGCACGCGACCGCCCGGGCGCTCGGCTACACCGGCCCCGCCTCGGGCCTGCTCGATCCGGACACCAACCTCACCTACGCGGTGCGCTACCTCGCCGGCGCCTACAAGGTCGCGGGCGGCAACAAGGACCGGGCCGTCGCCCTGTTCGCCCGCGGCTACTACTACGACGCCAAGCGCCGGGGCATGCTGCACGTCCTCGCCAGGGCGCCGGCCACGCCGGTCGCGCAGACCGCGGCGGTCGCGGAGCCGGAGACCACGGCGTCGGTGCCGTCCCCGTTCGATCCCATCGATCCGGAGGTGCTGCTCGAGCGCGAGACGAGCCGCTGAGTCAGGCCGGCTCGAAGGCGAGCACGATCCCGTTCGCCACCGCCGGCGGCACGGCGAGCCCGCGTCCGGCCCGCACGGCGCTGTCCCCGAGCGCCCGGGCGGCGGCGTCGAGGTCCCGCGTCGCGAGGACCAGCGCGGCGCCGCCTTCGTCGGGCAG
>DATLFZ010000104.1:0-2168 GCA_035540795.1 Beijerinckiaceae bacterium
CCCCTTGGCCCCGGTCGGCGGCACGATGTGGGCCGCGTCGCCGGCGAGGAACAGGCGGCCGTGCTGCATCGGCTCGACGACGAAGCTGCGCATGGCGGTGACGCCCTTCTGCAGCACGGGCCCCTCCGCGAGGCGCACGCCGCCGCCCGCCTCGAGCCGGACGTGCAATTCCTCCCAGATCCGCGCGTCCGGCCAGCGGGCGAGGTCCTCGTCGGGCTCGCATTGGAGATAGAGCCGGCTGATCTCGGGCGAGCGCATGGAGAGGAGGGCGAAGCCGCACTCGTGGTTGGCGTAGATGAGTTCGTGCGAAGCCGGCGGCACCTGCGCCAGGATGCCGAGCCAGCCGAAGGGGTAGACCCGCTCGTACGTCGTCAGCACGCCGTCCGGGATCGCGTCGCGGCAGACCCCGTGCGAGCCGTCGCAGCCGGCGAGGATGTCGCAGGCGATCTCCTCCTCCGCGCCGTCGCGGCGGAAGCGGATGCGCGGCGCGCCGGCGAGGTCCTGCACCGAGACGTCCTCCGCCTCGAACAGGATCGTGCCGCCGTCGGCGAGGCGGCGCGCGATCAGGTCCTTCACCACCTCGTGCTGCCCGTAGACGGTGACGCCGCGCCCCTGGGCGAGGTCGGCGAAGTCGATGCGGTGGCCCTCGCCCGAAAAACGCAGCTCGATGCCGTGATGGACGAGGCCTTCGCGCCGCAGGCGCTCGCCCACCCCGGTCTCGACCAACAGGTCGGCGACGCCCTGTTCGAGGACGCCGGCCCGGATGCGACCCTCCACATAGGCGCGGCTGCGCCGCTCGACGACGATGGAGTCGATGCCCTCGAGATGGAGGAGGTGCGACAGCAGGAGGCCCGCGGGACCCGCGCCGACGATGCCGACCTGCGTGCGCATGGCCCCTCCGGCCGCTCAGGCCTCGAAGAACACCGTCTCGCCCTCGCCCTGGAGGCGGATGTCGAAGGCGTACGCGCCGCCATCCTTGCGCGCGATCAGCGTTTCCCGGCGCTCCGCCGGCACGCGGGCGAGGATCGGGTCGTCGCCGTTCGACGGCTCGTCGGCGAAATAGATGCGGGTCAGGACCTGGCGCAGCATGCCGCGGGCGAAAACGGCGACGCTGATATGCGGCGCCTGCAGGGCGCCGCCGGGGCCCGGCACCCGCCCCGGCTTCACCGTCGCGAAGGACCAGCGCCCCTCCTCGTCGGTCGGGGCGCGGCCAAAACCCTTGAAGGCGCTGTTGCGCGGCCCGCGACTATCGAGCGGATGGGCGAAGCGGCCCTGCCCGTCCGCCTGCCAGATCTCGATGATGCCGTCCGCGACCGGCGCGCCGTCGCCGTCGAGGAGGCGGCCCTCGATGCGGATGCGCTCGCCGGCCGCGTCCTCGGTGACGAGGTCGGCCCCGACGAGGTCGGCGAGGCGGTAGCGCCCGAGCGGCGTCAGGGCGTAGGCGAAGAAGGGGCCGACCGTCTGCGACGGTGTGATCCCCTCCGGGCGGTCAGTCATGGTGCGGGTCCTCGAAGGGGGTCTGCTCCCGCCCGCGCAGGACGATGTCGAAGCGGTAGGCGAGCGCCCATTCCGGCACGGTCGCGTCCATGTCGAAGGACGACATCATGCGGTCGCGGGCGCGCTCGTCCGGGATCGCGTTCCACATCGGGTCGTAGGGCAGGAGCGGATCGCCCGGAAAATACATCTGCGTGACGAGGCGGCTCAGGAACGACGGCCCGAACAGGGAGAAGTGGATGTGCGCCGGCCGCCAGGCGTTCGGGTGGTTGCGCCACGGATAGGCGCCCGGCTTGATGGTGGTGAAGCTGTAGCGGCCCTCGGAATTGGTCACGACCCGGCCCGCGCCGGTGAAGTTCGGATCGAGGGGGGCGTCGTGCTGGTCGACCACGTGGACGTAGCGCCCGGCGGCGTTCGCCTGCCAGACCTCGAGCAGGGTATCGGCAACGGGCCTTCCGTCCTCGTCGAGCACCCGGCCGGAGACGACGATGCGCTCCCCGAGGGGCTCGCCTTCGTGCTGGCGGGTGAGGTCGGCGTCGCCCTCGCGCACGCTGTCGTGGCCGTAGACCGGGCCGGTCAGCTCCGACAGGGTGTGCGGCAACAGGACCAGCGGGCGCTGCGGCGAGCGCTTCACCGTGCTCTTGTAGCCCGGATAGAGGTGCGGCGGGTGCGCC
>DATLFZ010000105.1:0-12285 GCA_035540795.1 Beijerinckiaceae bacterium
CCGTGGGCTCCGATTTCGGCCGCGACGCGGCGGCCGTTCTCGGCGTTGCGGCCGCAGATGACGAGGCCCTCCGCGCCGCGGGCGGCGAACAGGCGCGCCACCGCCTCGCCGAGGCCCTGCGTTCCCCCCGTCACCACCGCCACCTTGCCGGCGAGCTGTCCCGTCATGCCCACGAAACTCCGGGCCCGACACGGGCCGCACCGGGTGCGAATGGAACGATAATTCCATTGCCCGGTCAACATGGAGCGAATATTCTTCTCCCTGCCGTCCGCCGGCGATTTCTCCTGCAGCAGAGGTTCCCATGGAGCGCGCGAGCCTGCGCATCGGCCTTCTCGGGGCGGGCCGGATCGGCCGGATCCACGGCCGCAACGTCGCCGCCCATCCTCGCGCCCGCCTGGTGGCGGTCGCCGACGCGGTCGTCCCCGCGGCCGCGGCGCTCGCCGGCGCCTGCGGCGCGGCGGTGCGCGAGGTCGAATCGATCGTCGCCGACCGGGACGTGGACGCGGTGGTGATCTGCACCCCGACCGACACCCACGCGGACCTGATCGAGGCCGCGGCGCGGGCCGGCAAGGCGATCTTCTGCGAGAAGCCGGTGAGCCTCGACGCGCAGCGCACCCGCGCCTGCCTGCGGGTCGTGGCCGAGACCGGGGCGAAGCTGATGGTCGGCTTCAACCGCCGCTTCGACCCGAGCTTCGCGGCGGTCAGGCGCCGGATCGAGGCCGGCGAGGCCGGCCGGGTCGAGCTCGTCACGATCCT
This sequence comes from Beijerinckiaceae bacterium, assembly GCA_035540795.1. GTDB lineage: Bacteria > Pseudomonadota > Alphaproteobacteria > Rhizobiales > Beijerinckiaceae > JAJKJG01. The sequence continues at coordinate 757 of DATLFZ010000105.1, forward strand.
CTCTCGGGACCCGGAGCCGCCGCCGCCCTCCTACGTCGCCCGCTCCGGCGGCCTGTTTCGGGACATGATGATCCACGACCTCGACATGGCGCGCTTCCTCCTCGGCGAGGAGCCGGTCGAGGTCCACGCGGTCGGCTCCTGCCTCGTCGATGCGGGCATCGGCGAAGCGGGCGACGTCGACACCGCGGCGGTGCTGCTCAAGACCGCGTCGGGGAAGATCGCGCAGATCTCCAACTCGCGCCGGGCGACCTACGGCTACGACCAGCGCATCGAAGTACACGGCAGCGCCGGGCTCCTCGCCGCCGGCAACCGGCACGCCACCACGGTCACCTTCGCGGACAGGCGCGGCTACGGCACCGACCCGGCGCTGCCCTTCTTCCTCGAGCGCTATGCGGAAGCCTACCGGGCCGAGCTCGAGGCCTTCGTCGCCGCGATCCTCGACGGCGCGCCGGTCTCGCCGACGGGAGAGGACGGCCTGCGGGCGCAGGTCCTCGCGGACGCCGCGACCGAATCGGCGCGGACCGGGCAGGCGGTGCGGGTCTAGAGGTCAGGCGCCCGGGGCGGGCTTGTCGACGAGCTCGCGGACGCGGCGGATCAGGTCGCCGAGCTCAGGCTCCTGGACCGCCCGCGCGGCCTCGTCCGGCTTGAACCAGCGGCCGTCGCGCTGCGCCTGCTCGGGCCACTTCTTCAGCTGCTTGCGCACTTCCAGGGGAAAGACGTCGACCTGGCAGGTGACGGCCGCGCCGACCTTCAGCCGCTTGTCGTAGGAGTAGGAGCCGATCGCCTGCTTGGCGATCTCGCCGACGACGCCGGCCTCCTCGTAGGCTTCGCGCTCGGCGGCGGCGTGCGGCTTGCGGCGCTTCAGCGGCCAGCCCTTCGGGATGATCCAGCGCCGGGTCTCGCGGGAGGTCACGAGCATGACCTCGACCCCGTCCGGACCCTTCCGGTACGGGAGGGCCGCGTATTGGCGCCTTGCGGCGTCTTGCTTCTTCTCCATCGACCCGACCCCGTGCCCGCAGGGCAAACCGACGAACGGCCGCGCCGTTCCGACGTGATTCGCGAAGGATTACAGCGCCATCGTCACCGAACGGCTAACGCACCTTCGCGAAAGATAGTGTCGGGATTGTGGGAGATCAAACAATTTTCGTTGCGACCTCCCAGAGCGGCCCGGGGCGGGTCAGGCCTTGGGCTTCTTGGCGGCCGGCTTCTTCGCGGAAGCGGCCTTCGGCTCGGCCGCCTTCGGGGCCTTGGCGGGCTTCGCCGGCTTCTTGGCGGCGGCCGCCTGCGTCGCGGCGACGGCGGCCTTCAGCGTCTCCTGCATGGCGGCGATCTCGCGCTCGGCGCGGCTCCAGTGGTCGAGGGCGCGGCCGTCGGAGCGGCCCTCCTGCTCCCACAGCGTGTAGGCGCGGACGCGGATTTCGTGTTCGAGATTCATGAGGAAGCCCCCGAGAAAAAGAGGCCGCCAGAGGTGGGGCAGGATGGTTAACGAAGGGTTAACGCCTAGGTGTCCATCTTCAGCGCGGCGATGAAGGCCTCCTGCGGGATGTCGACCTTGCCGAACTGGCGCATCCGCTTCTTGCCCTCCTTCTGCTTCTCTAGAAGCTTGCGCTTGCGGGTGATGTCGCCGCCGTAGCACTTGGCGGTGACGTCCTTGCGCAGGGCGCGGATGGTCTCGCGGGCGATGATCTTGCCGCCGATCGCCGCCTGGATCGGGATCTGGAACATGTGCTGCGGGATCAGTTCGCGCAGCTTCTCGCACATGGCGCGGCCGCGCATCTCGGCCCGGGTGCGGTGGACCAGCATGGAGAGCGCGTCGACCGGTTCCGCGTTGACCAGGATCTGCATCTTGACGAGGTCGCCCTCCCGGTAGTCGGTCAGGTGGTAGTCGAAGGAGGCATAGCCCTTCGAGATCGACTTCAGCCGGTCGTAGAAGTCGAACACGACCTCGTTGAGGGGCAGGTCGTAGACCACCATCGCCCGCTTGCCGACGTAGTTGAGGTCGGCCTGGATGCCGCGCCGGTCCTGGCACAGCTTGAGGATGCCGCCGAGATACTCGTCCGGGGTGAGGATGGTGGCGCGGATCCAGGGCTCCTCGATCGACTCGATCTTCATCGGGTCGGGGAGATCGGCCGGGTTGTGGAGTTCGCGCACCTCGCCGTCGCGCAACAGGATCCGGTAGACGACCGACGGGGCCGTGGCGATGAGGTCGAGGTTGAACTCGCGCTCCAGCCGCTCCTGGATGATCTCGAGGTGCAGGAGCCCGAGGAAGCCGCAGCGGAAGCCGAAGCCGAGCGCGGCGCTCGTCTCCATCTCGTAGCTGAACGAGGCGTCGTTGAGGCGCAGCTTGCCCATGGCCGCGCGCAAATCCTCGAACTGGGCCGCGTCGACCGGAAACAGGCCGCAGAACACCACCGGCTGGGCCGGCTTGAAGCCGGGCAGGGGATTCGGCGTCGGGCGGCGGGTCTCGGTGATGGTGTCGCCGACGCGGGTGTCCGCCACCTGCTTGATCTGCGCCGTGATGAAGCCGACCTCGCCCGGCCCGAGGGTCTCGACGTCCGTCATCTTGGGCCGGAACACGCCGATGCGGTCGACCTCGTACCTGGCGCCGGTCCCCATCATGGTGATCTGCGAGCCGCGCTGCAGGCCGCCGTCGAAGACGCGCACCAGCACCACGACGCCGAGATAGGGGTCGTACCAGGAATCGACGAGGAGCGCCTTCAGGGGCGCCTCGGAAGCGCCCTTCGGCGGCGGCAGGCGGGTGACGATCGCCTCGAGCACCTCGTCGATGCCGAGGCCCGTCTTGGCCGAGATCGGCACCGCGTCGGAGGCGTCGAGCCCGATCACCTCCTCGATCTGCTCCTTGACCCGGTCCGGCTCGGCGGCGGGCAGGTCGATCTTGTTGAGCACCGGCACGATCTCGTGGCCGGCGTCGATCGCCTGGTAGACGTTGGCGAGGGTTTGCGCCTCGACGCCCTGCGAGGCGTCGACCACGAGGAGCGAGCCCTCGCAGGCGGCAAGCGAGCGCGACACCTCGTAGGCGAAGTCCACGTGGCCGGGCGTGTCCATCAGGTTGAGGACGTAGCTCTGCCCGTCCCGGGCCTCGTACTCGAGCCGGACCGTCTGGGCCTTGATGGTGATGCCGCGCTCGCGCTCGATGTCCATGGAATCGAGCACCTGCTCCACCATGTCGCGCTGCGCGAGCGCCCCGGTCGCCTGGATCAGCCGGTCGGCGAGCGTCGACTTGCCGTGGTCGATATGCGCCACGATGGAGAAGTTGCGGATGTTCTTCGTCGGAATCATGGGCTCGGGCGCGGGCCGCGCCGGGGCGCAGACGGTTCGATCGGGATGGCCGGGAGATAGCAGCGGGGGCGGGGGATTCCAAGGGAACGCGGCGATGGCGGCAAGGCGAGCAGCCGGATAGGGTGGGGGTGCCTCGGAGTGACCCGCATGTCCGCTCGCTTCGCCTTCCTCCTCGCCGCCGCCCTGCTCCTGCCCGCCTCCGCCTTCGCGCAGGGGATGCCCGCCGCGCCGGAGGCCGCGACCGGCCGGGTGAAGCGCGAGGCCGGCACCGCGCAGCGGCACATGGTGGCGGCGGCGAACCCGCTCGCGGCGGAGGCCGGGCGCGAGATCCTGCGCGCCGGCGGCAACGCGGTCGACGCGGCGATCGCGGTCCAGCTCGTGTTAAACCTCGTCGAGCCGCAGAGCTCAGGGATCGGCGGCGGTGCGTTCCTCGTCCACTGGAACGCCGACCGGCGGGCGCTCACCACCCTCGACGGCCGCGAGACCGCGCCCGCCGCGGCGACGCCGGAGCGCTTCCTCGGCCCGGACGGCAAGCCGATGGCCTTCCACGCCGCCGTGGTCGGCGGCCGCTCGGTGGGCGTCCCCGGCACGGTGAAGCTCCTCGAGGAGGCGCACCGGCGCTGGGGCCGGCTGCCCTGGGCGGCCGCCTTCGCGCCGGCGATCCGCCTCGCCGAGGAAGGGTTTCCGATCTCGCCGCGCCTGCACGGGCTCCTCTCCCAGGAGAAGTTCCTGCGCGACGATCCGCGGGCGCGGGCCTATTTCTACCAGGAGGACGGCAGCCCGAAGCCGCTCCATTCGCTCCTGAAAAGCTCGGAGCTCGCCGCGACCTTCCGCACCCTCGCGCAGGAGGGCTCGAAGCCCTTTTACGAGGGCGCCATCGCGCAGGACATCGTCGCGACGGTCGGCGGCCACCCCAAGAACCCGGGCGACATGACGCTGGCCGACCTCGCCGGCTACCGGGTCGTCGAGCGCAGCCCCGTCTGCGGCCGCTACCGGGTCTACCGGGTCTGCGGCATGGGCCCGCCGAGCTCGGGCGCGGTCGCCGTGCAGCAGATCCTCGCCACCCTCGAGACCCGCGACCTTTCCCGCATGGGCCAGGGCGCCGAGGCGGCGCATTGGTTCGCGGAGGCCGCCCGCCTCGCCTATGCGGACCGGGCGCTCTATCTCGCCGACCCGGATTTCGTCGCCGTGCCCGTGCGCGGGCTGATCGACCGCGACTACCTGAAGGGCCGGGCCGGCCTCGTCGACCCCGACAAGTCGATGGGCCGCGCCAAGCCCGGCGAGCCGCCCTTCCACCGCCGTGCCTCCCTCGCGCCCGCCGACGGCGTCGAGAACGGCACGAGCCACATCTCCATCGTCGACGGGGACGGCAACGCCGTGTCGATGACCACCACCATCGAGGACGGGTTCGGGGCGCGGCTGATGACCGCCGGCGGCTTCCTCCTCAACAACGAGCTCACCGACTTCTCCTTCGTGCCGACCGAGGAGGGGCGGCCGGTGGCGAACCGGGTCGAGGGCGGCAAGCGCCCGCGCAGTTCCATGGCGCCGACTATCGTCTTCGACGCCTTCGACCGGCTCTACCTCGTCACCGGCTCCCCGGGCGGCAGCCAGATCATCAACTACGTGGCGAAGACCCTCGTCGGCATCCTGGACTGGAAGCTCGATCCGCAGGTCGCCGTCGACCTGCCCAACTTCGGCAGCCGCAACGGCCCGACCGAGCTCGAGCGCGGCACCGAGGCGGAGGGCTGGAAGGCGGCCCTCGAAGGCAAGGGCCACGAGGTCCGCGCGCTCGACATGACCTCCGGCATCCAGGCGATCGTGGTCACCCCCGCGGGCCTCGTCGGCGGCGCCGACGGCCGCCGCGAGGGCGTGGCGATCGGGGATTGAGGGGTCTTACCGCCCCTTGAACGCCGGCTTGCGCTTCTCCTGGAAGGCGCGGCGGCCCTCCGCGTAGTCCTCGCTCGCGAAGCACTCCTTCACGAGGCGGTCGCAGAGGGCGAGGTCGCGGTCGGCCGGGTCCTTGAGGGCCTCGCCGACGATGCGCTTGATGGCGGTCACGGTGAGGGGGGCATTTGCGGCGATGGTGCGGGCGTAGTCGGTCGTGAAGCGCTCGAGTTCGGCGTGCGGCACGACCCGGTTGACGAGACCCATGACGCGGGCCTCCTCGGCGTCGAACTGGCGCGCGGTGAAGAAGATCTCCTTGGCGAAGGCGGGGCTCACCACGTCGAGGAGGCGCCGCACCCGGGTATAGCCGTAGCCGAGGCCGAGCCGGGCGGCGGGGATGGCGAAGCGGGCGTTGTCGCTGGCGATGCGCAGGTCGCAGCAGACGGCGAGGTTGGCGCCGCCGCCGATGCAATAGCCCTGGATCATGGCGATGGTCGGCTTCGGCGCGGCGCGCAGCGACCCGTAGACCGCCTCGGTGGCGTCGTCGTAGCGCTTCACCGCCTCCTGCTCGGCGCGCTCGCTGTCGAACTTGGAGATGTCGGCGCCGGACACGAAGGCCTTCTCGCCGGCCCCGCGCACCACGATCACTCGCACCGCCGGATCGGCGACGAAGTCGGCGATGATGGCGGCGCCCGCCTCCCACATCTCCATCGAGACCGCGTTGTGGCGCTCGGGATTGTTGAAGATCATCCAGCCGATGCCGTCGGCCTTGCGGGCGATCATCTTGTCGGTCATGGGCCCCTCTCAGACGATGCGCCGGCGGCGGAATTCCGCGATCTCGTCGTCGCCGTAGCCGAACTCCCGCAGCACCTCGTCGGTGTGCTCGCCGAGCTCCGGCGGCGCGAGCCGCAGGGCGCTCGGCGTGTCGCTCAGCGTGACCGGCTGGCCGACCAGGGTGAGCGGCCCGAGCCGGGCCGAGGTCACGCCCTGCGCGATGCCGAGCTCCTTCACCTGCGGGTCGGCAAAAACCTTGTCGATGCTGTTGATCGGCCCGGACGGCACACCCGCCGCGTTGAAGCGGCGCTCCCAGGTGGCGCTGTCGGCGGCGCGGGTGCGCTCGTTGATCTCCCGGGCGAGCGCATCGCGGTTTTTCGACCGCAGGGCCGAGGTGGCGTAGTCGGGATGGCCGATCAGCTCCGGCGCCTCGATCGCCCGGCAGAAGCGCTCCCAGATCTTCTGGCCCGTCACCGCGATGTTGATGTGCCCGTCGGCGGTCTCGAACACGCCGGTCGGGATGCTGGTCGGGTGGTTGTTGCCGGCCTGCTTCGGCACGACCCCGTCGACGAGCCAGCGCGTCGCCTGGAAGTCGAGCATGGCGATCTGCGCCTGGAGGAGCGAGGTCTGCACCCACTGGCCCTCGCCGGTCTCCTCCCGGGCGAGCAGCGCCACCAGGATGCCGAGCGAGCAGAACAGGCCGGCGCTCAGGTCGGCGATCGGGATGCCGACCCGAACCGGGCCCTGGCCGGGCAGGCCGGTGATCGACATGAGCCCGCCCATGCCCTGCGCGATCTGGTCGAAGCCCGGCCGCTCCCGGTACGGGCCGTCCTGGCCGAAGCCCGAGATGCTGGCGTAGACGAGGCGCGGGTTCACGCGCTTCAGGCTCTCGTAGTCGATGCCGAGGCGGAATTTCACGTCCGGCCGGAAGTTCTCGACCACCACGTCGGCCTTGCGCACCATGCGCTCGAGCACGGCGCGGCCCTCCGCCTCCTTCAGGTTGAGGGTGAGGCTGCGCTTGTTCCGATGCAGGTTCTGGAAGTCGGAGCCGTGGCGCGGCCCGCCGGGCCCCTCGCCCGCTTCGAGCCCCTCCGGCATCTCGATCTTGATGACGTTCGCGCCCCAGTCGGCGAGCTGGCGCACCGCGGTCGGGCCCGAGCGGACCCGCGTGAGGTCGAGGACGGTGAAGCGCGACAGGGCGCGCGAGGCAGGGGCAAAAGGCATCGCCGGAGCCTGCACCGTCACATGCTCACTGTCAACAATTCACATTGACAGGGCCGCGTTCTTCTTGAGGATGGCCGCATGAGCGAGGATGCCATCGCCGCGATCGCGCTGCGCCGGACGCAATCCCTCACCGGGATCGTGCAGAAGGAGCTCGAGCGCATGATCCTGAACGGCGAACTGAAGGCCGGCGAGCGGCTCAACGAGCAGGCGCTGGCGACCCGGCTCGGGGTCAGCCGCGGGCCGATCCGGGAGGCGACCCGGGCACTGGAGCGGGCGGGCCTCCTGACTTCCGTCGTGAACCAGGGCGTCTTCGTGCGGCGCATCGAGGACGACGAGGCGTCGGAGATCTACGACGTGCGAGGGGTCGTGTTCGGCTTCGCCTGCAGCCGCCTCGCCGAGCGGATCACGCCCGAGCAGACCGCGGCGCTCGCGGACCTCGTGGCGCAGATGGACCGGGCCGCCGAGGCCGGCGACGGCGCCGGCTACTACCGCCTGAACCTGAAGTTCCACGACACGATCCTCGCCTTCGCGGCCCACCGGCGCGCCAAGGAGACCTACGAGGCGCTGATCAAGGAGACGCACCTCCTGCGCCAGCGCTCCCTCGTGTCGCCGGCGCGGATGAAGGAGTCGAACGCCGAGCACAAGGCGCTCCTGGCGGCCCTCTCGGACGGCGACGGCGGGCGGGCCCGCCGCCTCGCGGAGGACCACGCCCGCGGCGGGCGCCGGCGCTGGCTCGAAGCGGTCGGGGGCAAGTCGGCCTCGACCGCCTGAGGCTCTTCAGGACAGGCCGTAGAGCTGCGCCAGAAGGGCGTAGGAGCGCTTGCGGGCGTCGTGATCGAAGATCGCGCTCGTCACCATGATCTCGTCCGCGCCGGAGGCCTCGACGAGGGGCGTCAGCCTCTCGCGCACGGTTTCGGGGTTGCCGACGAACAGGCGGGCGCGGTTCTTCCGGATGCGGGCGCGGTCCGCCTCCGTGTAGGGGTAGGCGGCGGCCTCCTCCGGGCTCGGCAGCGGGTGGTACTCGCCCTGCGCCCGACGCAGCCAGTTGAGGTCCATGCTCGCCGCGAGCCGCTCCGCCTCCGCGTCCGTCTCGGCGCAGACGACCGCGACGGCGAGGATCGCATACGGGTCCGGGCGCCAGCCCTGGCGGTTGTAGCGATCCCGGTACATCCGCATGACCGCGACCGCCTCGTGGGTGGCGAAATGGTGGGCGAAGGCGAAGCCGGTCCCGACCTGGGCCGCGAGCCGCGCGCCGTAGTCGCTCGAGCCGAGGATCCAGATCGGCGGCAGCGGCGCGTCCCAGGGCATCGCCTGGACGGTGCGGAACGGGTGCCCCTCGGGAAACCCGCCGGTCTCCCAGAGGATCAGCTCCTGCAGGCGCTCGAGAAAATCGTCGCCGCCGGCGGTCTCCATGCGCTGGCGCAGGGCGTAGGCGGTGACCTGGTCCGTGCCGGGCGCGCGCCCGAGGCCGAGGTCGATGCGCCCGGGAAACAAGGCCTCCAAGGTCTTGAAGCGCTCGGCGACGACGAGCGGCGCATGGTTCGGCAGCATCACCCCGCCCGATCCGACCCGGATGCGGCGCGTGATCGCCGCGATCTGGCCGATCATCAGGTCCGGGGCCGGGCTCGCGACGGAGGGCAGGTTGTGGTGCTCGGCGAGCCAGTAGCGGGTGTAGCCGAGCCGGTCGCAATGCTGCGCCAGGTCGAGGCTGTTGCGCAGGGCCTGCGACGGGGGCGCGCCGGTGGTCACGAAGGAGAGGTCGAGGACGGAGAGGTTCATGGGCCCTTCCGGAAGCGGTCCCGGGCCGGTCTACCACGACGCGCTCGCCCCGTCCCCGCCGGAGCCCGGCCACCGCTACCCCGCGCAACCAAGTGTTGCTCTTCAACCAGAGCAATCTGCAGAGTGATCGCGCATGAAGAATGTACAATTGTGCTTGAACTCGAGCCACAGCTGAAGTAGATTGCGAGATGCACGATCCCCGCGTCCTTGCCGCCGTCGGTACAAGGGCTAGGCGACGACGATCGGCGTGTTCGTCCTGACTTCCTCTGTGGGCCGGTTTTCTTGGTCCGCATCGCCGTTCCGGAGCCAAGACGCTCCGGATACGCTCGGCCGCGCTCGTCGGAGAGCGGCCGGACGATGGAGGAGTCCATGACTTCCGACCCATCCGCCGGCGGCCTCGTCCGCATCGCACGCCGCTTCTCCCGACAACCGCGCGGGGTCCGGCTGCTCGAAGCTTCGGCCGCGGTCGCGATCGCGATCGCGGTGTTCTGGGCCGCGTTTCTCGGGCCCTCGCGCCCGACCGGGGCGACGCTCCTCGAGCCCGCGGGCCTGGACCCGACGCAGCTCGCGCTCACGGTGCCCACCGACCTGCCGAGCTTCGACGATCGGCACCAGCGCTACATCGGCGTCCTCGACACCCTGCGCTGACCACCCTCGTCCACTTTGCCCGGGCGAGCCGCGTCGACGGCCTTCCCGGCTTCCGGAGGTCGCCCATGCCTTCGAATGCGCTCGCCACCGCGGTCGCCGCCGGCGGCCTGTGGCTCGTCTTCGCGGCCGCCGTCGTGGCCGGCCCGGCCCAGACGGCGAGCAGCTTCAGCGTCTTCGCCGGGCCGCAGAAGGTCCCCCACCACGTCCTCGTGGTGAGGCCGTTCTCCGGAAGACCCGGCTGAAATCGTCGGCCGGCATCGGCACGCGCTGCTCGAGCAGGAGGCGGTGGCGCTCGGCCAGTCGCACCACGTCGTCGAGGTCGCACACGCCCGTCAGAGCGGGCGCCGGATCCACTTGGCGATCACGCCCAGAATGCCCTCGCGGAAGAGCAGCACCACCACGACGAAGATGATGCCCTGGACCACGGTGACCCAGGCACCGAGATGGGCGAGGTAGTTCTGCATCGTCACGATGACCGCGGCGCCGACGATCGGTCCGAACACGGTGCCGAGGCCGCCGACCAGCGTCATCAGCACCACCTCGCCCGACATCGACCAGTGCACGTCGGTGAGGGAGGCGAGTTGGAACACGATCGCCTTCGTCGCGCCGGCGACACCGGACAGGGTCGCCGAGATGACGAAGACCGCGTGCTTGTAGACGTTGGCGCGGTAGCCGAGCGAGATCGCCCGGGGCTCGTTGTCGCGGATCGCCTTCAGCACCTGGCCGAAGGGCGAGTGGATGATCCGGTAGATCAGCAAGAGCCCGCCGAAGAAGATCGCCGCCACGACGAAATACAGAACCCGGTCGTCGGCGAGGCTGAGCACCCCGAACAGGCGGCCGCGGGGCACCGCCTGAATGCCGTCCTCGCCGCCGGTGAAGCGGGGCGTCTGCAGGGAGAAGAAGAACACCATCTGGGCAAGCGCCAGGGTGATCATGGCGAAGTAGATGCCGGCCCGGCGGATGGCGAGCCAGCCGAACACGGCCCCGAGCATGCCGGCGACGCTCGCGCCGAGCAGGATCGCGAGTTCGGGAGTCAGGCCCCACATCTTGGCCGTGTAGGCGGAGACGTAGCTCGCCATGCCGAAATAGGCGGCGTGACCGAACGACAGGAGGCCGCCGTAGCCGAGCAGCAGGTTGAAGGCGAGCGCGAACAGGGCGAAGCACAGCACCTTCATCAGGAAGACGGGGTAGAGGAAGAACGGCGCGACGAGGAGCACGACGGCGAGGCCGACGAAGATCGCCTTGTGGGTCGCCTCGCCGCCTTTCGCCCCGATCGCCGCGGCGCCGATCGGCTGGTCGAGGGTGGCGCTATCGGCCATCGGAGCCTCCGGAGAGAAGGATCATGCGGTCCTCCCGAACAGCCCGGCGGGCTTCACGAGGAGGACGATCGCCATGATGATGAAGATCACGGTGGCCGAAGCCTCGGGGTAGAACACCTTGGTCAGGCCCTCGATCAGGCCGAGGCCGAAGCCGGTGACGATCGCGCCGAGGATCGAGCCCATGCCGCCGATCACCACCACCGCGAAGACCACGATGATGAGGTCGGCGCCCATGTTCGGGTTGACCGAGTAGATCGGCGCGGCGAGCACGCCGGCGAAGGCGGCGAGCCCGACGCCGAAGCCGTAGGTGAGCGTCACGAGGCGCGGCACGTTGATGCCGAAGGCCTGGGTCAGGGTCGGGTTCTCGGTGGCGGCGCGCAGATAGGCCCCGAGCCGCGTCTTCTCGATCATGAACCAGGTCGCGAGGCAGACCACCAGCGAGGCGACGACGACCCAGGCCCGGTAGTTCGGCAGGAACATGAAGCCGAGATTCTGCCCGCCGGGCAGCACCGTCGGATAGGGCAGGCCGGTCGAGCCGTAATAGTTGCGGAACAGCCCCTGGATGATCAGCGCGAGGCCGAAGGTGAGCAGGAGCCCGTAG
>DATLFZ010000106.1:0-2696 GCA_035540795.1 Beijerinckiaceae bacterium
CCCCTACATCGTCCGGGCCCTCGCGCCGACGCCGGTCCTCTCGGAGGAGGGGCTGGCGCTGATCGAACGCAACGCCGAGACCCTGCTCGAGGAGATCGGCATCGAGTTCCGCGACCACCCGCGCAGCCTCGAACTGCTGAAGGGCGCCGGCTGCGACGTCGACGGCACGCGGGTGCGCTTCCCGCGTGGGCTCGCCCGCAGCCTCGTTTCGACCGCCCCGGCGCAGTTCACGCAGGCCGCCCGCAACCCGGAGCGGAGCGTGCGGATCGGCGGCGACGCCCTCGTCTTCGCGCCGGTCTACGGCTCGCCCTTCGTGCACGATCTCGACCGGGGCCGCCGCTACGGAACCATCGAAGATTTCTGCAATTTCGTGAAGCTCGCCTACGCCAACCCGTACATGCACCATTCGGGCGGCACGGTGTGCGAGCCGGTCGACCTGCCGGTCAACAAGCGCCACCTCGAGATGGTCTACGCGCATATGCGCTTCTCCGACAAACCCTTCATGGGCTCGGTGACGCACCCGGAGCGGGCGAAGGACACGGTGGCCTTGTGCGAGATCCTGTTCGGGCGGGATTTTCTCGCGCAGAACACCGTCTGTCTCAGCCTCATCAACGCCAACTCGCCGATGGTGTGGGATTCGACCATGCTCGGCGCGGCGGAGGCCTATGCCGAGGCGAACCAGGCGGTGATCATCACGCCCTTCATCCTGTCCGGGGCGATGAGCCCGGTCACCGTCGCCGGGACCCTGACGCAGGTCCTGGCCGAGGTGCTGGCGGGGGTGTCCTTCGCTCAGCTGGTGCGCCCCGGCGCCCCGGTGGTCTTCGGGGCGTTCGTGTCCACCCTGTCGATGCAGTCGGGGGCGCCGACCTTCGGCACGCCGGAGGCGGCGCTCGCCATCTACGGCGCGGCGCAGCTCGCGCGCCGGCTGAACCTGCCCTTCCGCACCGGCGGGTCCCTGTGCGCCTCGAAGCTGCCCGATGCGCAGGCGGCCTACGAGAGCGCGCAGACGCTCGTGCCGACCATCCACGCGGGGACGAATTTCGTCCTGCACGCCGCCGGGTGGATGGAGGGGGGCCTCGCCTCCTCCTACGAAAAATTCGTCATGGACTGCGACCAGCTCGGCGCCATGCACGTGCTCGCCAGGGGCATCGACCTGTCCGAGAACGGGCAGGCGCTCGACGCCTTCCGGGAGGTCGGCCCCGGCGGTCACTTCCTCGGCTGCGCCCACACGCAGGCCAATTTCGAGACCGCCTTCTTCCGCTCGAGCGTGGCCGACAACAACTCGGTCGAGCAATGGGAGGCGGAAGGCCGCCTCGACGCCGCCCAGCGGGCGAACGGCCTCTGGAAGAAGGCGCTGTCCGACTACGTCGCCCCGCCCTTGGATCCGGCCGTCGACGAGGCCCTCCGGGACTTCATCGAACGCAAGAAGGCCTCGATGCCCGATGCGACGCATTGAGCGGCGGGGACCTTCGCTTCTGAACGCACCGTTGTTTTCACCGGCCGCGCAACTGGACGAGGTATACGGGTTCGCCTGGATCGATGCCGACAGGCTACACCGTCTCGTGATCGGGTTGACCTTGCGTCACATGATTTTCCCTCTTGTAACGTAAACGGCACGGATGTACTCTGGATTCGCTCCAGTTCTTCGATTGGGGCTTTCCATCCTGACTTCCAGGGCGGTTCTTCGGAGCCGCCCTTCTTTGTTCCGCCCGCGCCCGAGCGGGTCGACAGCTTGGCGGCGACTTGCCGCCGGCGCCCGGCGCCTTTACGGCTACGCTTCCCCCGCACGCAAGGTTGTAGGCCCCGCCCCGGAATCGAACCGGGGGTGTAAGACCTTGCACGGCCGTCGGGTCGCCACTCCCCCACGGGGCCGAAATCATGCTCTTCCGCCCGCGCGGCGGCGGCAACCGGATGGTGAAGCGATGGTTAAGGCCGCCGGGCCTCGACCCCAGCGAGGAAGGCGCGAACCTCGCCGATGGCGTGCTCGAGCACGCTCACGTGGTCGACGCCCGGCAGGCGGACGGAGCGCTTCGGCTCCGGAGCGGCCGCGAACAGGCGCTCGCCGAGCGCGATCGGGATGACCCCGTCCCGGTCGCCGTGCAGGACGAGGAGCGGCGCTTGGATGCGGTGGACGAGGTCGATCGACCGGAACTGGTCGCGCATCAGCCAGATCGGCAGGTACCAGAAGTGATGCCGGGCCACGTCGGCGGTCGAGCTGTAGGGGGCGTCGAGGACGATCCCCGCAACCTCCCGCTCCGCTGCGAGCCCGACCGCCACCCCAGTGCCGAGGGATTCGCCGTACAGGACGATGCGGCGCGGCTCGTAGCGGGAGGCGACGAAGGCGTAGGCGGCACGGGCGTCGCGGCGCAGGCCCGCCTCGCTCGGCGTGCCGGTCGAGCCCGAATAGCCGCGATAGCTCGCGAGCAGGAGGCCGCGCCCGCCCTCGACGAGGAGCGGGGCCCGGAAGCGCCGGTTCACGAGCCCGCCGCCGTTGCCGTGGAAGTAGATCAGGACGGCGCGCCCGGGCTCCGGCGGCTTCCACCAGGCGACGATCCGCTCCCCGTCCTCGGTCTCGATCTCCACGTCCTGGAAGTCGGGCAGCCCGGCGGCAGCCGCGCTCACCCGCTCCCGGGAGGCCGGATAGAGCATCGCCCCCTGCTGCAGGTAGATGAACGCGACGAGGGCGAGATAGAGGA
>DATLFZ010000107.1:0-6725 GCA_035540795.1 Beijerinckiaceae bacterium
CCCGCGAGCGCTCCTGACGGGTCTCGACGCCCATGCGCGGACCGGAGGAGCGGGTCTCGACGCTCACGCCGGAGCGCGATTCGGAGCGGGACTCGGTGCTGAACTGGGCGTGCGCGGCCGTGCCGATGAGGGCGACCGCGAGCCCGAGGGCGGTGACTTTCATTGTTGCGACCTCGCAGAAGAGGGGACCGCCCCCTCAACGTAAAGCGAAGCCGTGAGTTCCAGCAGCCGAGCTTGCCGATCGTCCTCCCCCGGCGAAATCTTATCGGTCCTGAACAACCGTTCAGGCGGCGTCTTGGCGGATGCTTGCGTAAGACCGAAGAAGACCCGCTTTCGCGCCCCCGCCTCAGCCGATGCCCAGCTTGGCCTTGAGGATCTCGTTCACCGCCTGCGGATTGGCCTTGCCGCCGGTCGCCTTCATGACCTGGCCCACGAACCAGCCGAGCAGCGTCGGCTTGGCCTTCGCCTGCTCGACCTTGTCCGGGTTCGCGGCGATGATCTCGTCCACCGCCTTCTCGATGGCCCCGGTGTCGGTGACCTGCTTCAGGCCGCGGCTCTCGACGAGCGCGCGCGGGTCGCCGCCTTCCGAGAACACGATCTCGAACAGGTCCTTGGCGATCTTGCCCGAGATCACCTTCTCGCCGATGAGGTCGATGACGGCGCCGAGCTGGTCGGCGGAGACCGGGGATTCGGCGATGCCCTTCCCCTCCTTGTTCAGGCGCCCGAACAGCTCGTTGATGACCCAGTTCGCGGCGGTCTTGCCGTCGCGGCCCTTGGCGACCGCCTCGAAGAAGGCGGCGGATTCGCGCTCGGCCACCAGCACGCCCGCATCGTAGGGCGACAGCCCGTACTGCGCGATGAAGCGCGCCTTCTTGGCGTCGGGCAGTTCCGGCAGGTCGTGGCCGAGGGCGTCCACGTAGGCCTGGTCGAATTCGAGCGGCAGGAGATCCGGGTCCGGGAAATAGCGGTAGTCGTGCGCCTCCTCCTTGGAGCGCATGGAGCGGGTCTCGCCCTTGCCGGGATCGAACAGGCGCGTCTCCTGGTCGATCGCGCCGCCGTCCTCGATGATGCCGATCTGGCGGCGCGCCTCGTGCTCGATCGCCTGGCCGATGAAGCGGATCGAGTTGACGTTCTTGATCTCGCAGCGGGTGCCGAGGGGCTCGCCCGGGCGGCGCACCGAGACGTTCACGTCGGCGCGCAGGTTGCCCTTCTCCATGTCCCCGTCGCAGGTGCCGAGATAGCGCAGGATCGTGCGCAGCTTGGACACGTAGGCCTTGGCCTCCTCGGAGGAGCGCATGTCCGGCTTCGACACGATCTCCATCAGGGCGACGCCGGAGCGGTTGAGGTCGACGAAGGACAGCGTCGGATGCAGGTCGTGGATCGACTTGCCGGCGTCCTGTTCCAGATGCAGGCGCTCGATGCCGACGGTGATCGCCTCCCCGTCGGGCAGGTCGACCAGGACCTCGCCCTCACCGACGATGGGGCTCTTGTACTGGCTGATCTGGTAGCCCTGCGGCAGGTCCGGGTAGAAGTAGTTCTTGCGGTCGAAGACCGAGCGCAGGTTGATCCTGGCCTTGAGCCCGAGGCCGGTGCGGATCGCCTGGCGCACGCATTCCTCGTTGATCACCGGCAGCATGCCCGGCATCGCCGCGTCGACGAAGGAGACGTGGGAATTCGGCTCGCCGCCGAATTCGGTCGAGGCGCCCGAAAAGAGCTTCGCCTCGCTGGTGACCTGGGCGTGGATCTCCATCCCGATCACCACTTCCCAATCGCCCGTGGCGCCCTTGATCAGCTTGTCGGGAGCGGCCGCTCGCATTCGCCTCGTCCTCGCCCGCGCCCCGCGCGCGGTGGCCCGCAGTAAGGGCGCCCCGCCGGAGCGGTCAACCCCGCTTCCACGAACGCGCCGGCCCCCGGGCCGGAGGACAGGCGGCGTCCGGGACGAAACAACGGGGCTATTCGGGCGTTGGTCCTGCAAAGTCGCCCAGTACTGGGAGCGTACAATGGACCTCGACAGAGAGAAGAACCTCCAGCCGCGGCCCGAGCACACCGTCGATTACCGGGAGCCGGAGCGGGACAAGCTGGTCTACGACCGCGAAGAAGGCGGCCGTTCGAGCTTCCTGGCGTTCCTGATCGGCGGTCTCGTTATCGCGGTCGGCCTGCTGGCCTTCCTGTTCTACGACGGCGGCGCCCGGGACGTGACCACGACCGGCGCCATCGGCGCGGTCGAGCGCCCGGTGGGCGGCGTCGGCGGCTACGGCACCGGCACGGGCGTCGCCGGAGCGGGCCCCGCCGCACCGGCCACACCGGCCCAATAGGTTTCGCCGCGGCGGCAGGAGCAACTCGGACGTCGAGACCTGCTCCGGCCGTCGCACTCGCCTGCACGAAAGCGTGCAACCCAACCCCCGACTGCGCGTTTGCAAAGTCGAGGTAACGACACGGAAGGAACATCTCATGGCCGTTGAACGCGATCCGCGCGACCCGTACGACCGCACGACCACCCCGCCGGCGGCGGGCGCCCCGGTCCACGATCGGACCACCGTGCACAACACGGACGTGTCGCACCGGCGCTCGTCCAGCTCGTGGGGCTGGGGCATCGGCGCCCTCGTCGTCCTGCTCGCCCTCTTCGTCCTGTTCGGGTGGGGCTGGGGCGGCCGCGACGCCGGCACCACGGCGACGGCGCCCGGCACGACCACCACGACCACGGCTCCGGCGACCACCACCGCTCCGGCGACCGGCACCGCGACGGCCCCGGCGACCGGCACGGCTCCCGCGACCGGCGCGGCCCCGGGCACGACCGGCACGGCCGCCGCTCCTCCTCCGGCTGGCACCCCGGCGGCGGAGCCGGGCGCGACCGGCACGGTCGGCGGCACGGGCGCGGCAGGCAATATCGGCGGCACGACCGCTCCCGCCACCCCGCGCTGAGCGCTCTGTCACGCGTGATGGGAGGGCCCGCTCGTCGGGCCCTCTCGTCGTTTCAGCGCCGCACGAGGCGGCGCAGACCGAAGGCGCCGGAGGCCCACAGGAAGGCGGCGATGGTGCGCACGGGCAGGAGCGTCGGCGCCTCCCGCGCGACCGGGGCCACCCAGGGCAGGCCCAGCGCGGTGATCAGCCAGCCCCCCAGCATCGAGGCGGCGAGCGCCGCGATCACCGCCACCACCACCTTGCCGAACTGATCGGCCTTCCAGCCGAGCGTCGCGGCGACCGCGATCAGGATCGGGTCGAACGCGGCGAGCAGCCAGACCGCGAACGGAACGCCGGGCGTCTCCACGCCCCGCTCACCACCACCGCTCGGGCAGCGCCATGCGCCCGGCCGCGTCCTCGATCACCTGCCCCGCCGCGAACAGGGTCTCCTCGTCGAAGGGCCGCCCGATGAGTTGCAGGCCGAGCGGCAGGCCCTGGCCGTCGAGCCCCGCCGGCACGGCGATGCCCGGCAGCCCCGCCATGTTCACCGTCACCGTAAAAACGTCGTTGAGGTACATCTCGACCGGATCGGCCGAACCCTTCTCGCCGATGCCGAAGGCCGCGGACGGCGTCGCCGGGGTGAGGATCGCGTCGACCCCGGCCGCATACACCTCCTCGAAGTCGCGCTTGATCAGGGTGCGGATCTTCTGCGCCCGCACGTAGTAGGCGTCGTAGTAGCCGGCCGAGAGCACGTAGGTGCCGATCATGACCCGGCGCTTGACCTCGCGCCCGAACCCGGCCGCCCGGGTCCTCTCGTACATGGCGATCACGTCCCGCCCGGGCTCGCGCAGGCCGTAGCGGACCCCGTCGTAGCGGGCGAGGTTGGACGAGGCCTCGGCGGGCGCGACGATGTAGTAGGCCGGCAGCGCGTACTTGGTGTGAGGCAGGGACACCTCGACGAGCTCGGCGCCCGCCGCCTTCAGCCACTCGGCCCCATCGGCCCACAGCTTCTCGATCTCGGCCGGCATGCCGTCCATGCGGTACTCGCGGGGGATGCCGATCTTCAGCCCCCTCACCCCGCGCCCGACCGCCGCCTCGAAATCCGGAACCGGGATGTCGGCGCTGGTGGTGTCCTTGGGGTCCGGCCCCGCCATCGAGCGCAGGAGGATCGCGCAGTCGCGCACGGTCTTGCCGATCGGGCCCGCCTGGTCGAGGGAGGAGGCGAAGGCGACGATGCCCCAGCGCGAGCAGCGGCCGTAGGTCGGCTTGATGCCGACGGTGCCGGTGAAGGCCGCCGGCTGGCGGATCGAGCCGCCGGTGTCGGTCGCCGTGGCGCCGAGGCACAGGCGCGCCGCCACCGCCGCCGCCGAGCCCCCCGACGAGCCGCCGGGGACGAGGTGAGTCCCTTCGATCGCGCCGCTCATCGGGTCCGCGCCCACGTTCGAGCCGCGCCGGCGCCAGGGCGACACCACCGGGCCGAAGGCGCTGGTCTCGTTCGACGAGCCCATGGCGAACTCGTCGCAATTGAGCTTGCCGAGCATGACGGCGCCGTCGCGCCAGAGCTGGCTCGTGACGGTGGACTCGTATTGCGGCTCGAAGCCCCGCAGGATGTTGGAGCTCGCGGTGGTGACCACGCCCTCGGTACAGAACAGGTCCTTGATGCCGAGCGGGATGCCTTCGAGGGGGCGCGCCTCCCCCCGCGCGAGACGCGCGTCGGCATCCGCCGCCATGGCGAGTGCCCGGTCCGGCGTCTCGAGGACGTAGGCGTTCAGCGCGCGGGCCTTCTCGACCGCGTCCACATGCGCCTGCGCGAGCTCGGCGGCGGAGAAGCGCTTCGCCGTCAGCCCGTCCCGGGCCTCGGCGAGGGTGAGATCGATGAGGTCGGTCACTGAAAGGTCCGTGGAGGGGTCATGGGCCGGGCTCCCGCGCGGGATCCCCGGGTCTCGCCGCGCTCGCCCGGGGATGGTCGAGCGAGCGCTGGCGCGCTCACTCGACCACCTTCGGCACGAGAAAGAAGTTGTCCTCGGTGGCGGGCGCGTTGCGCACGATCTTGTCCGGATAGCCGCCGTCGGTGACGCCGTCCCGGCGCTTCTTCATGGCCATCGGGGTGACCGAGGTCATCGGCTCGACACCGGCGACGTCGACCTCGTTCAGCTGCTCGACGAAGGCCAGGATGGCGTTGAGCTCGCCCTGGAGATGGGCCACGTCCTCGTCCGGCACCGCGATGCGGGCGAGCCGCGCGATCCGGCGGACCGTGTTCTGATCGACCGACATAAAACCCCGATCCGAGAGAGACGGCGCGCTATAGCACCGCCCCCTCGGGCGCCGCAACGGCGCGGCCGGTCAGGTGATGCGGGCCTTCTCGTCGAGGGTCGCGGGGACGACGACGCCCTTGGCGGACCCCCGGTTCACGAGGTTGAGCGCGAAGGCGCCGATCGTCGCGAGGAGCAGGAGGAAGAGGCCGATGACCCGGGGCGCCGAGCCCGGCCGCCGCAGGGCCGCCCGGAAGGCCACGACCGATCCGCCGGCAGGCGGCGGCGGGGCGGGGCGGCGCGGCAGCACCAGGATGTCGGCCTCCGGCACGCGCCGGGGCGGCTCGCGCGCGGGCGGCGGCGGCGGCAGGTCCCCCGCCCCCGTCGGCGCCCGCAGGCGCTCGACCCAGGCGGCGAGATCGGCCCGGGACAGGTTCGCCCGGGCGGGCGCCTCCGCGACCGGCTCGGCCCTCGCCTCGATCACCATGGGCAAGGTGTTGCCCGCGGCCGGGACCGCGGCCGCCTCGATCATGGGTTCGGCGGCCCGGGCCGCCGCCGGGCCGACGTTGATCCATCCGTCCTCGGCCACCTCGGTGTCGATGACGACGACGCGGGCGACCCGGCCCGGGGGATTGCGCTGGATGTCCACGTGCCACCTCCGCCGAAGGTGAAGAAAACGTAAACCGGACTATGCCAGCGCAGTCCCGCCTTGACCACGAACGGCTGCGATCAAGGTTACCGCGTCAGCCGACGCGCACGGCGGTGTGCTTGTGGGGGACGATCACCTGGACGCCGCTCCCGTCCATGGCGGCGACGAAGCGGTCCGCGTTCGGCTCGATGATCGGGAACGAGCCGTAATGGCAGGGGATCACCGCCTTCGGCGCGAAGAAGCGTTTCACGGCGAAGGCCGCCGTCTCCGGGCCCATCGTGAAGCGGTCGCCGATCGGCACCATGATCACGTCCGGTCGGTGCAGCTCGGCGATCAGGGCCATGTCCCCGAACACGTCGGTGTCGCCCATGTGGTAGACGGTCGGCTCGCCCTGCGCCTTGACCACGACCCCGTTGGCGTTGCCGAGCGGAAACCCGACCCCCGCCTCGACGAGGCCGGCGGAATGGTCGGCGCGCACCAGCGTCACCGTGAAGCCGCCCTGGTCGGTGGTGCCGCCGGTGTTCATCGGGTCGAATTTCTGCAGGCCCTTCGAGGCGAGGTACATGCACAGGTCGTAGTTCGTGACGACCTTGGCCCCGGTCGCCTGCGACAGCTCGACCGCGTCGCCGATGTGGTCGCCGTGCCCGTGCGTGATCAGGATGTGGGTCGCCCCCTCGCTCGCCTTGGCGCGGTCGCCGTCGAAGGCGGGGTTGCCGCCGAAGAAGGGGTCGATGAGCACGACCTTGTCCGCGAAATCGAGACGGAAGGCCGAATGGCCGAACCAGGTGATCCTCATGGGCGCTCTTCCGGCAGGGAGGGAGGGGATTTAAGGGTAACCCGAGCCCGCCGGGCTCGACAACGGAGGCCTCATGCCCGCAAAGCCGGCCGCGCCCACCCCGGCGGCGCTCGCGGCCTCCCTCCCC
>DATLFZ010000108.1:0-5444 GCA_035540795.1 Beijerinckiaceae bacterium
GCACCAGCATCGTTCTGACGAATGCTAGCGGCAACGACATCGTCCTGAGCGGCAACTCCACCGGACTGACCGGGATCGGCTTCGGCACCTCGGCCCGGATCTCGACGAATGGTACGCCGGCGACCGGCGCCACGCGCTCGATGGCCGACATCGCCGCCGACATCAACAGCAGCGCGACGCTCGCCGGAAAGGTCACGGCTTCGGTCACGGATACCGGGCAGCTCTCGCTGACGAACCTGACGACCTCGGCGATCGGCGTCACCGGCTTGAGCAGTGGCGGCGCCATCACCGGCGCGACCGGCAACAGCGCGACGCTCGCGGCCGGCACCGGCGGCGGCCTCAGCGACGTTCGCAAGTCGCTGATGAACACCTTCAACGAACTCCGTGCCCAGCTCGACGCCTATGCGAAGGACGCCACCTTCAACGGCGTCAACCTTCTCACCGGCGACAAGCTGAAGGTCATCTTCAACGAGGATTCGAGCAACTCCCTGACCATCGAGGGCAAGAACGCCGACGGGACCTCCTTTGGTGCGCTGAACTCGACCAAGCTCGGATTGGTCGCGGGCACCACGTCCCAATTCAGTGCCGACACCGATCTCGACACCCTCATCGCCGACATCGGCAAGGCGATGATCTCGATCCGCAGCCAGGCGACCCAGTACGGCACCTCGCTCTCGGTCGTGCAGCAGCGGCAGGACTTCGCCAAGTCGATGGTCAACACCTTGAAGACGGGCGCCGACAACCTGACGCTCGCCGACGTCAACGAGGAGGCGGCCAACATGCTCGCCCTCCAGACCCGGCAGCAGCTGTCCTCGACCGCCCTGTCGCTCGCGACCCAGGCCGACCAGGCGGTGCTCCGCCTGTTCTGATCGAGGCTCTCCCGAAAAAGGTCGGAAGGCGGGGGCTCGTCCCCCGCCTTCCGCGTTTCCGGGACGGGAGAGGGAGACCGGCATGGCCCTGAAGGTGGAGCTCAAGCCCGGCGAGCGCCTCATCGTCGGCACGGCGGTGATCCGCAACGGCGACGCCCGCGCCCGCCTCTTCATCGAAGGCGACGTGCCGATCCTGCGCGAGAAGGACATCCTGACCGCGCACACCGCCGACACGCCGGCCCGGCGCATCTACCTTTGCGTCCAGCTCATGTACCTCGAAGGCGACCTCTCGGCGCAGCGGGACAACTATTTCGCCCTGATCGGCGAGTTCCTGGCGGCCGCGCCGAGCGCCAAGCCCCTGATCGAGGATATGAATAACCGGATCTTAAGCGGCGACCTCTACAAAGCGTTGAAGGTCGGCAAGACCCTCATCGCGTTCGAACAGGAGCTGCTCGCCCATGCATCAAGGGGCCCACGCGTATTCGAGGACCGCCCAGGCGACGGTGTCGCCGCGGGAGCTGGAGGCGACGATCCTGATCAAGGCGGCGACCCGCCTGCAGGCCATCCGTGACGACTGGGACGGCCGGCGGGGCGAGCTCGACGACGCCCTGACCTACAACCGCAAGCTCTGGACCCTCCTGGTCGGCTCGGTGACCGGCCCGGAGAACCCGCTGCCGGCCCCCGTGCGCCAGAACGTGGCCAATCTCGGCATCTTCGTGCTCGGCCACACCATGTCGGTCATGAGCGCGCCGGCGCCGGAGCGGCTCGGGGTCCTCATCACCATCAACCGCGAGCTCGCCGCCGGCCTGCGCGCCGCCCGCCCCGCCGCAGCCTGACCCCCGGCCGACACGGAAGATCGAGCCGCCCCTCGGGGCGGCTTTCTCTTTTCCGGAGGCGTTTGGAAGCGGGGAGGGGGCGGCCCCCGCCCTTACGGCTTCTTGCCGACGGGGACCGGCGGCGCTTCCTTGAGCAGCGTGATGGTCACGCGCCGGTTCGCCGCGAGATAGGGGTTGTCCGGGAACATCGGTTCCACGTCCGCCTTGCCCGAGACGATGGCGAAGCGGTCGTCCGGCAGCCCCGCCCCGGCGAGGATCTCCCGCACCGCCACGGCCCGGCCGATCGACAGGTCCCAGGCGGACAGGGTCGGGCGGCTGCCCGGGCGCGGGGCCGAGGTGTGGCCGGTGATCGAGACCCGGTTCGGCATGCGCCGCAAGGTCGGGGCCATGTGCTCGAGGATGCGGCGGGTGCGGTCGTACGGCTTGACCGAGCCGTCGGCGAACATCGCCCGCCCGTCCTGGTCGACGAGGGAGACGTCGAGCCCGTCCTTGCTCTCCTCGATGAGGATGTTCTTCGACAGTTCTGCGATCTCCGGCATGTCCTGCAGCGCCTGGCGCAGGGACGCCGCCGCGAGGCCGAAGCCGCGATCGAAGGCGGTCACCGACAGGCCCTCCTCGTGGCGGGTCTGCAGGTCGTTCGGGGTGGTGTGGTCGGCCGAGCTCTCCGGCGGCGCCTGGCGGGCGTTCTTGAGCCGGGTGCGGACGGGGATGCCGTCCTGCTCGATGACGCCGGCGTAGCGGCTTTCGCGCGTCACGCCGAAGGCGTCGCGCATGGAGCCGGCGACGAGCTGGAGCTTCTTCTGGTCCTGCGTCGAATAGGCGGCGACCATGACGAAGAAGCTCATCAGGAGCGCCATCAGATCGGCGAAGGTCACGAACCAGCCGTGGCCGCCGTGGCCGCCCTTCGCCCTGCGCAAAGCCATGGGGCGTCAGGCCGCTTCCGCGACCACGTCGTCGCGGTGGTGCTCGGGGAGGTAGGCGGTGAGCATCTCCTTGACGAGCGACGGGCTCTTCGAATCCCGCACCATCAGGATGCCGTCGATGATGATCGACCGGGAGATGTTCTCCTCCTCGAGCTTGACGTGCAGCTTGTCGGCGATCGGAAGGCAGACGAGGTTGGCGACGAGCGCGCCGTAGAGCGTCGCGAGGAGCGCGATCGCCATCGACGGCCCGAGCTTCGAGGGGTCGGACATGTTGGCGAACATCTGCACCATGCCGATGATGGTGCCGATCATGCCCCAGGCGGGGGCGCAGTCGCCCATGGAGCGGTAGATCTTCTGGCCCTCGTCGAGGTGGAGCAGGAAGACGTCCCGGTCGCGCTCGAGGGTCTCCTTGATGAACTCCCGGTCGTAGCCGTCGGCCACGAACCGGACGCCCTGGGCGAGGAACGGGTCGTCGACCTGCATGGTCTCGAGCGCCATCGGGCCGCTCTTGCGGACCACCTCGGCGATCTCGGTGAGCTGGCCGATCAGTTCGCGCGGGTCGCTCGTGCGCATGGTGAAGGCGAAGCGCACCCCCATGGGGATGCCGTGGATCATCGCCGAGAAGGGGAAGCGGATCAGGGTGGCGGAGACCGCCCCGCCGAAGATCACGATGACCGCGTGGATGTCGTAGAACATCCGCAGGTCGCCGCCCATGAAGATGAGCGAGATGACGACCGCGATGCCGGCCACGAAGCCGATGGCGGTGGCGAAATCCATCCCTGTCTCCGGCATCCCGCCCTGGCGCCGTCATGACGCCGGAGGGGTCCTCGCCCGGGGCCGACCCTAGCGGGGGCGCGCTGAAGGAAGGGTTAAGCTTGACCCTTTGGCGCCGCTCGCGCAGAAATCCGCGGCACGGCGCCGGAACGGCGGGCGTCCAGCCCGGTTGTGGAGGTTGGAGCCTGCAGCCACTCGCCCCGGTCCGTCCGGACGGGGTTCTTCGACCGGAGTTCTCCCGCTCCATGTGGCTCATCCGCCTGTACGTCCGGGTCCTCGGCCAGCTCGGGAGCGACCTGCGCCTCGGCGGCGTCCTCGCCGCCGCCAACATCGCCCTCGCCATCGCCGCCTTCGCCGAGCCGATCCTGTTCGGGCGCATCATCGACACGCTCACCCGGGGCATGAACCCGGCCTCGCCGCCGGTGACCTTCACGGCGCTCATGCCGCTGATCCTGGCCTGGGTCGGCTTCGGCCTGTTCACGATCGGCGCCGGCGTGCTCGTGGCGCTCCACGCCGACCGGCTGTCGCACCGGGCCCGGCTCGGGACCATGGCGAACTACTTCGAGCACGTCCTCGAACTGCCGCTCGCCTTCCACACCGCGACCCATTCGGGGCGGGTGCTCAAGGTCATGCTCGAAGGCTCGAACGGCATGGCCTGGCTGTGGCTCGGCTTCTTCCGCGAGCATTTCGCCGCCCTCGTGGCGCTCGGCGTCCTGCTGCCGCTGACCGTGTTCCTGAACTGGCGGCTCGGGCTCCTGCTCGTGGCGCTGGTGGTCCTGTTCACGATCCTGACCGCGCTCGTGCTGCGCAAGACCGAGACCCTCCAGGGCAGCGTCGAGCGCTACCATTCGAGCCTCGCCGAGCACGCCTCCGACGCGCTCGGCAACGTGCCGGTCATCCAGTCCTTCACCCGGGTCGAGGCCGAGACCCGGGCCCTGCACGGGATCATCCACCAGCTCCTGCAGGCGCAGAACCCGGTCCTGTCGTGGTGGGCGCTGGCCTCGGTCGCGACCCGCGCCTCGGCCACGATCACGGTCACGGCGATCTTCCTCGTCGGGACCTGGCTGCATCTGCGCGGCCTCGCCACCATCGGCGACATCGTCATGTTCATGAGTCTCGCGACGATGCTGATCGGCCGTCTCGAACAGGCGGTCAGCTTCGTGAACCAGCTGTTCATGCAGGCGCCGAAGATGCGGGAGTTCTTCGAGATCCTCGACACCGCCCCGGCGGTGCACGACAAGCCGAACGCCAAGGACGTCGAGCGCTTCGCCGGCGAGGTCGCGTTCGAGAACGTGAGCTTCTCCTACGACGGCAAGCGCCCCGCGGTGCAGGACGTCTCCTTTTCGATCGAGGCCGGCGAGAACGTCGCCCTCGTCGGCGCGACCGGCTCGGGCAAGTCGACGACGCTCGGCCTGCTGCACCGGGCCTTCGACCCGCAATCGGGCGTGATCCGCATCGACGGCGACGACATCCGCGACCTCTCCCTCGCCTCCCTGCGGCGCAACATCGGGGTGGTGTTCCAGGAGCCGATGCTGTTCGCCCGCTCGATCCGGGAGAACCTCCAGGTCGGCCGCCCCGACGCGAGCGAGGAGGAGATGCTCCAGGCCCTCGCCCGCGCGCAGGCGTCCGAGTTCATCGAGCGCCAGGCGAGCGGCCTCGACACCATCATCGGCGAGCGCGGCCGCTCCCTGTCGGGCGGCGAGCGCCAGCGGCTGTCGATCGCCCGCGCGCTCCTCAAGAACCCGCCGATCCTGATCCTCGACGAGGCGACGAGCGCCCTCGACGCCGCGACCGAGCGCAAGCTCCAGCTCGCCCTGGAGGAGGTCATGAAGGGGCGCACCACCTTCGTCATCGCCCACCGCCTCGCCACCATCCGCAACGCCGACCGGATCCTGGTCTTCGACCAGGGTCGGATCATCGAGACCGGCACCTTCGACGAGCTCGTCGCCAAGGGCGGGCGCTTCGCCGAGCTCGCCCGGGCGCAGTTCATGGCCACCGACGAGGAGCGTCGCGAGGTCACCGCCGCCGACGTGGTGATGGCG
>DATLFZ010000109.1:0-3159 GCA_035540795.1 Beijerinckiaceae bacterium
CTAGACCAAGACCGAGCATCATCTATGAGGTGGGTAACCGTCGTCGCAATCCAAGGATCATAGACTTCCTTTGAGTGCCCAGGAGAGCGGTTCTGGCGCTCCAGACCTCTCCAGTAACAACGACCGTTTGAGGCCGAGCCGGGATGAAGATAGCGGAGCGGTGGACCCAGTAGCGTCAGCGGGCTCCCAAGACGACGGTCCGACGGGGGCGTGGCCACGAGTCCCGGAACCTGCCCGGCGCGCAGGATCATCCAGGCCGACATGCCGGCGACCGCGAAGGCGGTCGTCAGGTAGGCCGCCATGACCATGTGGGCGAAGCGCAGGGGGAAGGACGGGTTGAAGACGATCTCGAACCAGTTCACCGGCACCGCGACGCCGTTCTCGATGGCGTAGCCGGCGGGCGTCTGCATCCAGGAATTGGCGGACAGGATCCAGAAGGCCGAGATGAGGGTGCCCAGCGCCACCATGCAGGTGGCGAAGAAGTGGAGCCGGTCGCCCACCCGCTCCCAGCCGAACAGCATGATGCCGAGGAAGGCGGCCTCGAGGAAGAAGGCGGTGATGACCTCGTAGGCGATCAGCGGGCCGAGCACGTTGCCGGTGAAGTCGGAGAAGCGCGACCAGTTGGTGCCGAACTGGTAGCTCATCACGATCCCCGACACGACGCCGAGGCCGAAGGAGACGGCGAAGATCTTCACCCAGAACCGGAACAGGTTCCGGTACATCGGGTCGCCGGTGCGCAGCCACTGGAACTCGAGCGCCGCGAGCCAGCTCGCGAGGCCGATCGTGAAGGACGGGAAGATGATGTGGAAGGCGATGGTGAACGCGAACTGGATCCGCGACAGCAGAAGCGCGTCGAATTCCATGCCGGCCCTCCCTGCCCGGCGCGCCGGGTCTGCAGGAGAAGCTTAGGCGCGCGCCGGCAGGAGGTCACCCCCGTGCGGGACTGGCCGGCCGCGCGATTTGAAGCAGGGGTGTCGAGCGGCTGGGATGGACCTCACGCCCGCGCGGCCGCGGAGCGTGTGTCGGCGCCACGGCCGCTCGCGGGACGCCGGGCTGCGGGAGCGCCGGTCCCGAGCAGCGCGGCCGCATTGACCCGGCGCAGCGCCTCGAACTCGACCGGGTCGTGCGTGCAGAACACGGCGAGTCCGTCGCTGCCGCGATAGGCTTCGCGCAGGCGGGCCTGGTTGTGCAGGAAGAGCTCGTAATCGGCCGCCATGGCGTATTCGTAGGCGGCGGTCGCGGGCGGGCGGCGCGGGACGGCCCCGTCCATCTCGCGGCGGAAGAAATAGGCGTCCCCGGCGTGGAGGAGCCAGCCGTCGCCGTCGCGGATCGCGACGCCGCAATGGCCGGCGGTGTGGCCGGGCAGCCCCACGAGCAGGATCTCCGGCGGCAGCCCGCGCAGCTCCCGCGCCGCCTCGAAGCCGAACCAGCGGGCACCCCCGGCGGGATAGGTCCGCCAGTGCCGCACGCCGTCGAGATGGCCGCGGGGATAGCGGCGCGTGTCGCGAAAGCCGGTCGCCCGCTCCGCCGCCGCGAGCTCGCGCGCGCTCACGTGGATATGCGCCCAGGGGAAGTCCTCGAGCCCGCCGGCGTGGTCGAAGTCGAGATGGGTCATCACGACATGGCGCACGTCCCGGGGATCGTAGCCGAGCGCCTCGACCTGCCGGATCGCCGTCAGGTCGGGGTCGAAGCGGATGTTGTCGAGGAGGACGAAGAAGGCGCTGAGGCGCCGGTACGGGTGGCGCACGTCCTTCAGGCCGAAACCGGTGTCGACCAGGACGAGCTCCCGCCCGGTCTCGATCAGGAGGCAATGGCAGGTGAGGCGGGCGGTGGGGCCGCGGCTCACCCCGTCGAACAGGGCGCCGCCGAGGGGCGCCATGAGCCCGCAATTGAGGTGATGGACGCGCATCGTGCTCTCCGGCTCAGGCGACGCGGGCTTCGGGCTCGGACCGGGTGCGGCGGGCGCCACCCTTCCGCGGCTTGGCCGACTTGCCGGCCTTGCGCGCAGACCCTTTCCGGGTCCGCGCCTTCTTGCCGTCGAGGAGGGCGACGCTGTCCTTCAGCTTGTCGGTGAGGGTGCGGCTGAGGCGGGATTGGAGCAGACCGAGGACCGCCGCCTCCTCCGGCTTGAGCCGGGACAGGTCCTCGCGCAGCTCGTTCTCCACCTCCTGCTTCACGTCGAGGAGGAGCGAGCCTTCCACGTAGGAGTTCAGGACCTCGGGGTGGACGTAGCACTTGCGGCAGATCGTCGGCGTGTTGCCGAGGCGGGCCGCGACCTGCTCGATCGCCGCCCGGATGTTCTTCTTGGCCTTGGCCTGGCTGTCGAAGGCCTCGACCTCCTGCAGGGCGAGCGCCGCGAGCACGGTGCCGGCCCAGGTGCGAAAATCCTTGGCCGTGATGTCGTATCCGGTGACCTCCTTGAGGTAGGCGTTGACGTCGGTCGAGGTGACCTCCCGCCGTTCGCCCTCCTCGTCGAGATACTGGAACAGGTGCTGCCCCGGCAGGTCCTGGCAGGCGCGCACCACCTTGGCGACGCGCCGGTCCTTGACCTGGAGCCGCCACTCCTTGCCGCTCTTGCCCTTGAAGCGGAAGCGCAGCTCCGAGCCGTTCACCTTGACGTGGGGGTCGCGCAGGGTGGTGAGGCCGTAGCTCTTGTTCTGCCGGGCGTAGTCCGGGTTGCCGACCCGGATCAGCGTGGTCTCGAGCAGGTTCACCACCGTCGCCAAGACCTTTTCGCGGGGGAGGCCGCGCAGGCCCATATGCTCCTGCACCTTGGCCCGGATCGCCGGCAGCATGCGGCCGAAGGCCAGCATGTGCTCGTATTTGGTGCTGTCGCGGATCTCCCGGAACGCCGCGTGGTAGCGGTACTGCTTGCGGCCCTTGGCGTCGCGCCCGGTCGCCTGGATGTGCCCGTCCGCCCGGGGGCAGATCCAGACGTCCGTGTAGGCCGGCGGGATGGCGAGCTTGCGGATGCGCTTGAGCGTCGCGGGATCGCGCACCTTGCTGCCGTCCGGGCGAAGGTAGGCGAAGCCCTTGCCGGCCTTGCGGCGGCGGATGCCGGGCTCCTCGTCGGAGACGTAGGCGAGGCCGGCGCTCTCGGCGGCGTCCCGCGGGTCGACGACGGCGAGCGCGGCGGTCTTGGCATCGAGCGGCATGGAG
>DATLFZ010000110.1:0-4741 GCA_035540795.1 Beijerinckiaceae bacterium
AGGTAGTACGGGTTGATGTCCGGCGTGTTGGCGAAGAAGTTCGGCCGGTAGTACTCGCCCATCGGCGAGTGGGCGAGCTCCGTCATATACTCGATCAGCTCGGCCTTCGTGTTGCGCCAGGTGAAGTACGTGTAGGACTGCTGGAAGCCGACCTTGGCGAGCTTTCGCATCATCTTCGGCCGGGTGAAGGCCTCGGCGAGGAAGATCACGTCGGGGTGGGCCGCGTTGACCTCGCGGATCATCCATTCCCAGAACGGGATCGGCTTCGTGTGCGGGTTGTCGACCCGGAAGATCTTCACGCCCTGCTCGACCCAGAACAGGACCACGTCGCGCAGCTCGTACCAAAGCGAGGGCAGCGCCTCGCCGTAGAAGTGGACGTTGACGATGTCCTCGTACTTCTTCGGCGGGTTCTCGGCGAACTTGATCGACCCGTCCGGGCGCCAGTCGAACCACTCGGGATGCTGCTTGATCCAGGGGTGGTCGGGCGAGCACTGGATGGCGAAGTCGAGGGCGATCTCGAGCCCGTGGGCGTGCGCCGCCGCGAGCATGCGCCGGAAATCCTCGAGGCTGCCGAGCTCGCGATGGACGTCCTTGTGGCCGCCCTCTTCGGAGCCGATGGCGTAGACGCTGCCGGGGTCGCCCGGCTGCGGCGTCAGGGTGTTGTTGCGGCCCTTCCGGTTCGTCTTCCCGATCGGGTGGATCGGCGTGAAGTAGAGGACGTCGAAGCCCATGTCCTTCACGTAGGGAAGCTGGCGGATGACGTCGTCCCAGGTGCCGTGCCGGCTGGGATCGTGGCTCATCGAGCGCGGGAACAGCTCGTACCAGGCGGAGAACCGGGCCGCGAGGCGGTCCGCGATCACCTCCAGCACCTTGCCGTAGGGCGACAGGTTCTCGCGCTCGGCGTTGCGGTCGATGAGCGCGCCGTTGCGCTCGTCGAGGAGGAGCTGCAGCTGCGCCTCCGATCCGTCGGCCTCGGCCTTCAGGCGCGCGACGAGGCTCGCGAGCGCCTCCCGGTCGCGGCCCTGCGCCAGCTCGGCGGCGCATTCGGCGACGTGCACGCCCTCGATCGTCTCGAGGCGCACGTTCACCCCGGCCGCGCGCTTCTTCTGCACCTCGCTGAGCCAGGTCTTGTAGGGGTCGCGCCAGGCCTCGATCGTGTACTCGTAGCGGGCGTTGCGCTGGAGAGGGAAGCTGCCCGTCCAGCGGTCGTTGTCGAAGAACTCCATCGGGGCGCGGCGCCATTCCGGCTCGCCCGCCTGGCGGTAGAGGACCTCGGCCGCGTATTTCTCGTGGCCGTCGGTGAAGATGTCGGCCCAGACCTGAAAAAGGTCGCCGACCACCCGCTTCACGGGGGAGCGGCCGCCGTCGATCTCGGGCCACACGTTCTCAATGATGACCCGGCCTTCGCCGCGGGGCGCCTCGCCTGTCGACGTCGCCTTCGGCGCCGATGCACGGGCCGCCGCGAAGATGCTCACCTGCCCGGGCGCAAGCGTGACCGGCCGGCCCGGGCACAGGGCCGTGCCGTCGGCGCCCGGGGTGACCTCCTCGAAATCGGCGAAGACGCCGCCGGTCCGGGCGACGAGGGGCCCCGGATCGATCTCGACCGGCTCCGCGCCCGGGTTGAACAGGACGAGGGTGGCGTTGCGGGCGGAGCCGTAATGGCCCCCGTCGAGGCGCAGGAGCGCCACGTAGGGCGCGTGCGGGGCCGAGACGCGCCATTGCGCACCCTCGACGTTGAGCGGCGGCAGCGACGCCCGCAACCGGTTCACCGCGCCGACGAAGCCCGAGATGTCGATGCCGGTGGTCTCGCGCTGCTGCGGCGTCGTCTCGACCACGTGCAGGGAGCGCCGGTAGCCCCATTCGTAGCCGATCGGCATGAGGACGCCGCTCGAGAAAAAGGCGGCGAGCGCATACCGGTTCTTCAGCTCCCGGGCGACCTGCGCCGGGTCGCCGGCCGAGTACATGGCCGCGATGCGGCTCATGTCGTGGTTCTCGGGGAAGGCGATCGAGGGTGCGATGGTGCGCAAGGCCTCGTACTGCTCGAGGGCCCAAGCCGCGCGCAGGTCCCACCAGGCGAAGCTGTTGAACAGGTAGTCGAAGCCGGCTTCCGCCGTGGCCTTGGCCTCGTCGAAGGTGCAGCCGAGGGTCTCCGCCGCGAACAGGCATTCGCCGTCCCGCTCCTTGGCGGCGCCGATCAGCGCCCGCCACACCTCCGGCGGCACCTTGTAGGCGGCGTCGCAGCGGAAACCCTTGATGCCGAGGCTCTGCATCCGGGCGACGTAGTCGTCCCAGTACGCCACCAGCGCCTCGCGCGCCTCCGCCCGGCGGTAGTCGAGCTCGGCGAGGTCGCCCCACACGGTGCGCTTCGAGGGGTCGACCGGATCGACGGCATAGGGGGCGGCGAGGCTGCCGTCGGCCTCGCGCTGGTAGAGGTCGGGGCGCTCCTGCGCGAGGGGCGCGTCGTTGGCGGTGTGGTTGACCACGAGGTCGATCATGACCTTGAGGCCGTGCTCGCGGGCGGCCTCGGCGAAGCGCTGGATCTGCGTCTCGTCGTCCCCCCCGCCGGGCTCGCGGAAGCGGTCGTCGAGCCGGTGCGGGTTCTTGACGGCGTAGAGGCTGCGCGACCCGCCGGTCTCGTGGAACGGGTTGAGGTAGACCCAGTCGAAATGCATGCCGGCGATGCGCGGCAGCTCGGCCCGCCAGGCGGCGACGGTGCCGACGAGGAGGGGGAACAGGTTGTAGATGCGCGGCCCCGAGACGGCGCCCTTCGCATCCTCGCGGCTGCGCGAAGCCGCGGCGATCGGCCGTTGAATGTTCATGGGTGCGTCCTCAGGACGGCAATCGGCAAGGTCCGCAAGAG
This sequence comes from Beijerinckiaceae bacterium, assembly GCA_035540795.1. Taxonomy (GTDB): domain Bacteria; phylum Pseudomonadota; class Alphaproteobacteria; order Rhizobiales; family Beijerinckiaceae; genus JAJKJG01. The sequence continues at coordinate 2,861 of DATLFZ010000110.1, forward strand.
TTCCCCGGCAGGATGCCCGGCTTCAGCGATCTCGGCTACCGCGCCGGTAAGGAGGTCGCGCCAGGGCCCGGGCGTCGCCGCCACGACCGTCCCGTCCCAGGCGCCGCGCAGGGGCGGACCGGCCTCGGCTTCCCCGGTCAGCCGGGGAACGAGGACGAGGAGGGACTCGCCGCCGCAGCTGCGCTCGAACGCGAGGAGGTCGCGGGCGCGTGTGCCGCGCATCGGCACGGGGCGGTAGTCGCCGTCGGCGTAGAGGAGCGGCGAACGGGCCCGGTCGGAAAGGAGGGTGGCGATCACCCGCTGCTTGAGGCGGCCGTCGGGCCAGTGCCGCAGGAGATCGGCGACGGGCGTGTCGTCGGCGAGCGCCCGGCGGCGCGCCGCGTAGTCGACCGGCCGCCGGTTGTCCGGGTCGACGAGGGAGAGGTCCCAGAACTCGGTGCCCTGATAAACGTCCGGGACGCCGGGCAGGGTGCATTTCAGGACCGTGCGTGCGAGCCCCTTGACCATGCCGCGCAAGGCGAGCTCGGCCGCGAGCGGCCGGAATTCCGCCAGGAAGCGGCTTCCCGGCTCGAGCAGGGAGCCCAGGAAGGCCTTGGCGGCGGACTCGTAGGGCTCGTTCTGGTTGACCCAGCTGGTGTGACGCTTGGCCTCGCGCAGAGCCTTCTCGACCCAGCCCTCCATCCGCTCGCGGAAGGCCGCGCGCTCGTCCGGGTCGTCGCCCTCGAGGAGGGAAGCCGGCCAAGCCGCGAGGAGCTGCTGCAGGATCAGGTAGCGGTCGTTGGCGTCCGGCGCCTCGCCGTTCCCGTGCCGGACGGCGGCATGGGCGGTGATCTCCTCGCAGCGCGCGACGGCCTCGGCCCAGCGGTCCGGCATCTCGGACAAGGCGAGGAGGCGGGCGCGGGCATCCTCGCCGCGCTTGGTGTCGTGGGTGGCGGTCGCGATCATGGCGTGCGGCCAGGAGCGCAGCCGGTCGGCGTTGGCGGCGTGGAAGGCGTCGGGGGACACGCCGAAATGGCCCGGGTCGCCGCCGACCTCGTTGAGGGCGAGGAGCCGGCCGTAGCGGTAGAACAGGGTGTCCTCCAGGCTCTTGGCCATGACCGGCCCGGTGAGCTGCTGGAAGCGGCGGCGGAAGCGGCGCAGGTGCTCGGGCGCCGGACGGCCCGGACCCTCGGTCTCGATCGCCCCGAGGAGCGCCGCGGCCACGAAGTCGTGCACCGTCCGATCGGGCAGGACGCTCGTGCGCTTCGCCGCTGCGACCGTCTCCTCGATGAGGTGCCGGTCGTCGGGATCGGGCTCGTCGTCGACGATGTAGCTGCGGTAGACCGGGAAGCGGCCGATGATCTCCACCAGCGCCCGCCGCATGGCGAAGACGGTGTAGTCCCGGGTGCGCCGGTCCGCGTCGGCGATGCGCTTGAGGTCGGAGACGAGGACCTCGAGCTCGCTCGCGAAGCTCGTCTCCAGGATCTCGCGCTTGGCCCGCCGCAGCAGCGCCGGATAGGCGCCGTCGAGGCCGCCGGCCCGGCGGTAGACGCGCTCGAACGCCGCCGCGGCGGAGGCGTCGATCATCACCCCGTCGATCAGGTTCAGGACGTCGTAGCCGGTGGTGCCGGAGATCGGCCAGGGCCGCAGGGTTTCCCCGGGCTCGAGGATCTTCTCGACGAGGACGTAGAAACCCGGCCCGACGGCGCCCTGCAGGGCATGCGCGTAGCCCTCCGGGTCGGCGAGGCCGTCGATATGGTCGATGCGCAGGCCGTCGACCCGGCGCTCGCGCACGAGCTCGAACACCTTCTCGTGGGTGCGGGCGAAGACCTCCGGATCCTCCACCCGCAGTCCGCCCAGCGAGTTGATGTCGAAGAAGCGCCGGTAGTTGATGTCGCTCGC
>DATLFZ010000111.1:0-6106 GCA_035540795.1 Beijerinckiaceae bacterium
CAACCGCACCTTCCCGGGCGACCCGGCCGGCACGATCACCCAGCAGATCGCCGCCTACGTGACCGACCACGTCTTTCCCCTCGGCGACGCCTTCCTCGACCTCCATTCGGGCGGCTCCTCCCTCGACATCCTGCCGAGCGCCATCGTCGAGCCGACCGACGACCCGGACCTGCACCGGCGCAACGTCGCCGCCGTGAAGGCTTTTGGCGCGCCCTATGCGGTGGTGATCTCGAATCACGGCGAGCCGCGCACCGCGACCGCCGCCGCCTGCCGGGCCGGCCTCGTCACCGTCGGCACCGAGATGAGCGGCGCCGGGACGGTGACGATCGACACCCTGAAGATCTGCCGGCGCGGGGTGCGCAACGTCCTCGCCCATCTCGGCGTCCTGCCGCACGAGGACGCGAGCGCCCGCGGCGGCGAGGGGGAACTCCTCGAGATCCCGGGCTCGAAGGGGTTCGTCTATGCGAGCGCCGACGGCATCTTCGAGCCCTTTCACGAGAAGGGGACGCGGGTGAGCGCCGGTCAGCCGGCCGGGCGCATCCACTTTACCTGGGACCCGGGGCGCCCCCCGGAGGAACTCGCCTACCGGGCCGACGGCATCCTCTACGGCCGCCGCCAGCCGGGGCGGGTGCGCCCCGGGAACTGCTGCCTCGTCGTGGCGGCGCCGTACGGAGGCGCCCTGTGATCGGCCTCGACGAAGTCCGCGCCGCCCGCGCCCGCATCGCGCCGTTCGTGCGGCGCACGCCGAACCTCGTCCCGAGCCAGGCCAAGGACCCGCTCCCGCACGGCGGCGTGACCCTGAAGCTCGAATGCCTGCAGGTGACCGGTTCGTTCAAGGCGCGCGGGGCCATGAACCGCCTTCTCGGCACGCCGAAGGAGGCGCTCGCCGCCGGCATCGTCACCGCGTCCGGGGGCAATCACGGCCTCGCGGTCGCGCGCACGGCGCATGTCGCGGGGGTGCCCGCGACCGTCTACCTGCCGTCCAACGTCTCGCCGCCCAAGGTCCAGAAGCTGAAAGGGTGGGGCGCCCGCATCGAGATCGTCGGCGACGTCTGGGACGCGGCCAACGAGGCGGCGCTGGAGCACGCGCGGCGCACCGGTGCGGTCTACTTCCACCCGTTCTCGGACCCGCTCGTGGTCGCCGGCCAGGGCACGCTGGGCCTCGACATCCTCGACGAGACGCCGGAGGTCGACACGGTGCTCGTCGCCATCGGCGGCGGCGGGCTGATCGCCGGGGTCGCGGCGGCCATGAAGGCGCTGCGGCCCGGCATCCGCATCGTCGGCATCGAGCCCGAGGGCTCGCCGACCCTGCACGCCTGCCTCGCCGCCGGCGAGGTCGTCACCCTGCCGCAGGTCACCACGATCGTGCCGACGATGGCCTGCCGCCGCACCGACGAAGCGATCTTCGACCTCGTGCGCCGTCACGTCGAGGAGATCGTGCTCGTGTCGGACGAGTCCATGCGCGAGGCCGCCCGCTGGCTCTGGTTCGAATGCGGCATCGCCGCCGACCTTTCCGGCGCCGCCGCCATCGCCGCCCTGCGCTCCGGCCGGATCGCGCTCCCGGCGGAGGCGAAGGTCTGCGCCATCGTCTGCGGCGCCGGCCCGGACGGGATCGGCTAGCTCCTCCAAAGAGAGGATGGACGGGGAGCGGCGGCGCTGGATAGAAGGCGCGGACGCACTCCGCCGGGCGGGCCCATGTTCGAGAAGATCCTCATCGCCAACCGGGGCGAGATCGCCTGCCGGGTGATCAAGACGGCCCGGCGCATGGGCATCGCCACCGTGGCGGTCTTCTCCGACGCCGACCGGGACGCCCTGCACGTGGAGATGGCCGACGAGGCGGTCCATATCGGCCCGGCCCCGGCCGCCCAGTCCTACCTCGTGATCGAGAAGATCGTGGAGGCCTGCCGCAGGACCGGCGCCCAGGCGGTCCATCCGGGCTACGGCTTCCTGTCCGAACGCGAGGCCTTCCCCAAGGCGCTCGAGGCGGCGGGCGTGGTGTTCATCGGCCCGAACCCGCGCGCCATCGCGGCCATGGGCGACAAGATCGAATCGAAGAAGTTCGCCAGCGCCGCGAAGGTCTCGACCGTGCCGGGCTTCCTCGGCGTGATCGAGAACCCGGACCACGCGGTGCGCATCGCCGACGAGATCGGCTATCCGGTCATGATCAAGGCGTCGGCGGGCGGCGGCGGCAAGGGGATGCGCATCGCGCATTCCGCCGACGAGGTGGCCGAAGGCTTCGCCCGGGCGAAGTCGGAGGCGGCCTCGTCCTTCGGCGACGACCGGGTGTTCGTCGAAAAATTCATCACCGACCCGCGCCACGTCGAGATCCAGGTGCTCGGCGACAAGCACGGCAACGTGGTCCATCTCGGCGAGCGGGAATGCTCGATCCAGCGCCGCAACCAGAAGGTTCTGGAAGAGGCGCCGAGCCCGCTCCTCGACGCGGCGACGCGGCGCGCCATGGGCGAGCAGGCGGTCGCGCTGGCCAAGGCGGTCGGCTACGACTCGGCCGGCACCGTCGAGTTCGTCGCCGGGCAGGACCGGTCCTTCTACTTTCTCGAGATGAACACCCGCCTGCAGGTCGAGCATCCGGTCACCGAAATGGTCACCGGCATCGACCTCGTCGAGGAGATGATCCGGGTCGCCGCCGGCGAGAAGCTCCGCTTCGCGCAAGAGGACGTCCGCCTCGACGGCTGGGCGGTCGAGAGCCGCATCTACGCCGAGGACCCGACCCGCAACTTCCTGCCGAGCGTCGGCCGCCTCGTCACCTACCGCCCGCCGCCGGAAGGTGAGGCCGACGGGGCGAGGATCCGCAACGACACCGGCGTGTTCGAGGGCGGCGAGATCTCCATCCACTACGACCCGATGATCGCCAAGCTCGTCACCCACGCGCCGACCCGCGCTGCGGCGATCGAGGCACAGGCGCGGGCGCTCGACGCCTTCGCCATCGACGGCATCCGCCACAACATCCCGTTCCTGTCCGCCGTGATGCAGCATCCCCGCTGGCGCGAGGGGCGGCTGTCGACCGGCTTCATCGCCGAGGAGTTTCCGCACGGGTTCGAGGCGCCCCGGCCCGAAGGGGAGGTCGCCCGCCGCATGGCCGCGGTCGCGGCCGCCATCGACCACCTCCACAACGAGCGCAAGCGGAAGATCTCGGGCCAGCTGCGCCGGGCGAGCCCGGTGCGGTTCGAGCGGGAGCGGGTGGTGGTGCTCGGTGCCGAGCATCACGCGGTGACGGTGGAGGACGAGGCGATCGTCTTCGCGGACGGCGACCGCCGCCGGATCGAATCGCACTGGCGACCGGGGGAGCCGGTCTGGACCGGCCATGTCGGCGAGGCGGTGATCGCCGTCCAGGTGCGCCCGATCCTGAACGGCTTCCACCTTTCCCATGCGGGCGCCTCGGCCGACGCGCGGGTCTACACGAAGCGCGAGGCGGCCCTCGCCGCCCTCATGCCGGAAAAGGCGAGCGCCGGGGCGGGCAAGCAGCTCCTGTGCCCCATGCCCGGGCTCGTCAAGGCGATCCTCGCCGCGGAGGGGCAGGAGGTGAAGGCCGGCGAGCCGCTCGCCATCGTCGAAGCCATGAAGATGGAGAACGTGCTGCGCGCCGAGCGCGACGCCACCGTCGCCCGGATCGCCGCGAGGGAAGGCGACAGCCTCGCGGTCGACGCGGTCATCCTGGAATTCGCTTGAGGGCGGCGGGCCCGCCGATGCCCCTGTACTTCGCCTACGGATCGAACATGGAGCGCGGGCCGATGGCGGCGCGCTGTCCCGGCTCGCGGCCGCTCGGCCCGGCGCGCCTGCCGCGGCACCGGTTCGTGATCACCGCGGAGGGCTACGCCTCCGTGCTGCGCGACCCGCGCCGCACGGTCTGGGGGCTCCTGTGGGACCTCGCCCTCGCCGACGTGCCGGCGCTCGACCGCTACGAGAACGTGGCGAGCCGCCTCTACGTCAAGACGCAGCAGCCGGTCCTCACGGCCGGCGGACCGCGGCGGGCCCTGATCTATATCGGCACCACGACGGCGGTCGGCACGCCGCGGCCCGGCTATGTCGAGGCGGTCGCCGCAGCGGCCCGCGAGGCGGGCCTGCCGGCGGACTACGTGCGGGAGATCGAAGCCTGGTCGCCGCAGACGCGCGGGACGGCGGGCGCGAAGCCGGCCGTGCGCCCGCTCTGGGCTTCGCCCTTGGGGCGCAAGAGCTAGCGCCGGACGACGGTCCAGGCGGCCTGGAGGAGGGCGGCGGCGAGGAGCGTCTTGAGGACCGTCGCCCAGACGAACGGAACGAAGCCGAGCGCCCAGGCCTTGGCCGGTCCGAACAGGACCGCCATCCAGGCGAGGCCGAAGGCGAAGATCACCGCGTGCCCGATCGCCATGAGAACCACGACGCGCAGGAGCGGGCGGTCCCAGCCGCGCTCGGCGAGGCGGCCGACCACGTAGGCCGCGGCGGCGAAGCCGACGAGGAACCCGCCGGTCGGTCCGGCGAAGTAGAGCGGGCCCGCGGCGGCGGGCGGGGTGTTGGCGAAGACCGGAAGGCCGGCGAGGCCCTCGGCGAGGTAGAGCAGCACCGTCGCGGCGCCGAGCCGGGCGCCGTAGGCCGCCCCGATCGCCAGGACGACGAGGGTCTGCATGGTCATCGGCACCGGATAGAACGGCACCTGGACTTTGGCCGACAGGGTCAGGAGCGCGCTGCCGGCGACCATGAGCACGAGCGCCCGCAGCAGGCCCGTGCGGCCCTCCGCGACCGGCCAGGCGACGCGGGCGAGGGTCGGCGAGAGGGACGGGGCGGCGTTCATCGAGACCTCCTGCGGACCTGCCATGCCGGAGCGGGCGTTCACGGCGCGATGCGCGCCCTCTATAGGGGCGAACGGGGCCGCCCTCAACAGCACGGCCGGGAGAGCCCATGGACGCCCTCGCCTTCGACCTCGACTTCTCGGCGCCGGCGGGCGCCTGCGTCGAAGTGAGCCCCCTCGTCCGGCGCATCGTCGCCGGCAACCCCGGGCCGATGACTTTCACCGGGACCTGCACCTACGTGGTCGGCCGGGGGCGCGTGGCGGTGATCGATCCGGGGCCGGATTCCCCCGAGCACCTGTCCGCCCTCCTCGCCGCCCTCGCGGGTGAGACCGTCACGCACGTCGCCGTCACGCACACCCACCGCGACCACTCGCCCGGGGCCCGTGCGCTCAAGGCGGCGACCGGCGCCGCGATCGTCGGCTGCGGCCCGCCGCGACCGGCCCGTGCCCTCGCCGTCGGCGAGACCGATTCGATGGAGAGCGCCGCCGACCGGGACCACGCCCCGGACCGCGCGATGGCCGAAGGGGACGCCGTCGAGGGTCCGGGCTGGCGGCTCGAAGCCGTGGAGACGCCGGGGCACACGGCGAACCACCTCGCCTTCGCCCTGCCGCAGGAGCGGGCCCTGTTCTCGGGCGACCACGTCATGGCCTGGTCGACCACGGTGGTCGGGCCGCCGGAGGGCTCGATGGGCGACTACATGGCCTCCCTCGAAAAGCTCCGGAGCCGCGACGAGCGGGTCTACTGGCCGGGCCACGGCGGCCCCGTGCGCGACCCGCAGCGCTTCGTGCGCGCCCTCGCCCATCACCGCCGCCAGCGGGAGGCCTCGATCCTCGCCCGTCTCGCCGCCGGAGACCGCACCATCCCGGCGATCGTGGCGGCGATCTACCAGGGGCTCGCCCCCGGCCTGCGCGGGGCGGCCGGCCTGTCGGTGTTCGCCCATCTCGAGGATCTGGTCGCGCGCGGGGCCGTCGTCACCGACGGGCCGCCGACGCTCGCGGCGGAGTACCGGCTCGCCTGATCACTCCGGGGCGGCGATGGCGAGTTCGGACACCTCGTCGAGGTAGCGCCGCACCCGGCGGGCGTTCGAGCCGAGGTCGTGCCAGCCGATGCGGGAGGCCGCCCGCACGTCGATGCGGCTGCCGTCGGCCCGCGGCCGGATGCGGACGGTGACGTCGTGCGGCAGCCGCATGAGGAAGCTGCGGTCGATCGCCTCGATCCGCCCGACGCCCATGCGGCCGCCGGGCTTGACCTCCTCGACGATCTGCCAGCCGCGCTTGAGGGCCGCCTCGCGGGCGAGGGCGAAGGCCTGCTCCGCCGGCAGG
>DATLFZ010000112.1:0-2989 GCA_035540795.1 Beijerinckiaceae bacterium
GGAGGCCAACGAGGCCTTCGCGGCCCAGGCGCTCGCGGTCAACAAGGACATGGGCTGGAACCCGGACATCGTGAACGTGAACGGCGGCGCCATCGCCATCGGCCACCCGATCGGCGCCTCGGGCGCCCGCGTCCTCGTCACCCTGCTCCACGAGATGCAGAAGCGCGACGCCAAGAAGGGCCTCGCCACGCTCTGCATCGGTGGCGGCATGGGCATCGCGCTCTGCGTCGAGCGGTAAGAGAGGCGAATAGCGAATAGCGAATGGTGAGTGGCGAATGGGGAGTGGTGAGTAGCGAGGAGTGACGGGATCGGCGGGCCGACCGTGATGTCGTCCATTCGCCACTCACCATTCGCCCACGCGCCGCTCGCCGTTCGCCCAAACGGAGGAAAGCCCATGGCACGCGTCGCACTGGTCACCGGCGGCACCCGCGGCATCGGCGCCGCGATCTCGAAGGCGTTGAAGGGGGCCGGCTACGCGGTCGCCGCGAACTACGCCGGCAACGACGAGGCCGCGAACAAATTCAAGGGCGAGACCGGTATTCCCGTGTTCAAGTGGGACGTCGGCGACTACGACGCCTGCGCGGACGGCGTGCAGAAGGTGCAGGCCGAGCTGGGCCCGGTCGAGATCCTCGTCAACAACGCCGGCATCACCCGGGACGGCTTCTTCCACCGCATGTCGAAGGAGCAGTGGTCGGCCGTGATCCGCACCAACCTCGACTCCCTCTTCAACATGACCCGGCCCGTGATCGAGGGCATGCGCGAGCGCAACTACGGCCGCATCGTCGTGATCTCCTCGATCAACGGCCAGAAGGGCCAGATGGGACAGGTCAACTACTCGGCGGCGAAGGCCGGCGACATCGGCTTCGTCAAGGCGCTGGCGCAGGAGAACGCCAGCAAGGGGATCACGGTCAACGCGATCTGCCCGGGCTACATCGGCACCGAGATGGTGCAGGCGATCGATCCCGAGGTGCTGAAGGCCAAGATCCTGCCCCTGATCCCGGTCGGCCGCCTCGGCACCCCGGAGGAGATCGCCCGCGCGGTCCTGTTCCTGGCGGGCGAGGAGGGCGGCTTCATCACCGGCTCGACCCTGTCGATCAACGGCGGCCAGTACATGGCCTGAGCCGGCGCCGGCCTTTGCCGGCGCGCCCTCACCCGCCGCGGGCGAGGAACCGCTCGGCGCCGTAGGGCGCGATCGGCACCGGGGGCGGGCGGTCCTCGACGAGGTCGGCGACGATGCGGCCGGTGATCGGGCCGGTCGAGAAGCCGATATGGCCGTGGCCGAAGGCGAAGATCACGGCCGGATGCCGCGGCGCCCGGCCGATCACCGGCAGCCCGTCGGGCGTCGAGGGGCGCGACCCGCACCAGGGCGCCGCCTCGACGGGCTCCCCGAGCGTGATCGTGGCTGCGGCGTCGGGAAAGACCGCTGCGAGCTGGTCCGGGTTCGGCGGGTCCTCGGGCCGGGCGATCTCGATGCCGGTGAGGAGGCGCACGGTGTCGCCCATCGGTGCGAGCACGTAGGCGCCGCCGGTGTCGTGGACCGGCCGGGTGAGATTGCGCGCCACGCGAAAATGCCGGTGATAGCCGCGCTCGGCGGCCAGCGGCAGGCGGTAGCCGAGCCCGCGGGCGAGGACCTGCGACCAGGCGCCGGCCGCGATCACCGCGCGACCCGCGGCGAGCTCGCCGCCGGACCAGCCGATCCGGACCTCCTCCCCCGCCTCGAGGCGCTCGGCCCGGGCGGCGACGAGCGTCGCGCGCTGCGCCACCGCCTCCCGGTAGCGGGCCACGAGGGCCCCCGGGCTGTCGACGGCGCCGGATTCCGGAAACAGGAGGCCGCGCGCGAAGCGCCGGGTCAGGGCGGGTTCCGCCTCGGCGACCGCGCCTTCGTCGAGCACCTCCGTCCGCACCCGATGATGGGCCAGGATCTCCCGTTCGAGGGCGCCGCCGGCGAAGGCGGCCTCCGTGCGGTAGAGCTTGAGATAGCCGCGCCGGGCGATCAGGGGGCCGGCGCCGAGGCGCGCGGCGACGCGCGCATGCTCGTCGAAGGCGGCGGCGGTGAGCGGGTCGAGCGCCGCGGCGGCGCGCCGCCAGGCGGCCTCGTCGGCGCTGCGCACGAAGGCCGCCAGCCAGGGCAGCGCCGCCGGCAGCGCCCGCCAGCGCAGGCGCAGGCCCGGATCCGCGTGGCGCAGATAGCGCCACAGGTTCGGCCACAGGCCCGGTCCGGCGACGGGGAAGAGCGAGCCGCGGCTGATGACGCCGGCATTGCCGAACGAGGCCGCGGCTTGCGCGAAGCCGGGATCGACGACGGCGACGCTGCGGCCGCGCTCGAGGAGCTCGAGGGCGCTCGCGAGGCCGACGAGGCCGCCGCCGATCACCGCCACGTCGACCCGCGTCACGGCAGCCCCCCTTCGAACCAGGTGAGGGCGGTGACGATGTCGTAGACCGGCAGGCCGAGCGCGGCGCGGATCGCGCCGGCATGCGGGGCGAAGTTGGTGCATTCGAGCACCACCGCGCCGAGGTCGGGGGTGCCCTCGCGCAGACGGCGCGCCGCCGCCAGCACCTCCGCCTCCCGCGCGGCGAACGAGGAGGGCGGCCCGCCGAGCACGTCGCCGCGGAAGCGGGACTCGGGGAGGAGGCCCGCGATCGGGGTGTCGGCCGGGGCGCCCGCGGCGGCGAGGTGGGCTGACCCGAGGGAGGCCGGGTCGAAGGTGAGCACGCCGACCCGCCCCGCCATCGTCGCGGCGAGGCTCGGGATCTGCAGGAGCGCGGAGGTCGCGACCGGGACCGGCAGCGCCGCCGCGAGGGCCCGCTGGTAGAGCACCAGGAAGCCGCAGCTCGTGGCGATGCCCCCCGCCCCCTCGCGGACGAGCTCCCGTCCGGCCGCGAGGAAGGGCGCGAGCAGCGCGTCGTCGGTGAGCGTCGTGGCCTGGGCCGCGCTCGCCCCCGCCACGGTCCTGAACCGGACCGGAAAGCGCCAGGTGTCCGGGTGGCC